>DUUV01000063.1 GCA_012841375.1 Candidatus Fermentithermobacillaceae bacterium | reverse complement strand
CTTGGATCTCACGGATCCCGCTTAGGTTGTCTTGGAGGATGGCGTTAAGATCGCCGAGTTTGGCCTGGGCTTGGCGAAAGAGCGGTCTTATCAGCTTCTGATAGAAGTACATCGCGACCGTAATGAGGGGTATGGGGATAAGAGTGTAAAGGGCCAGGTCCGCGTTGATGTAGAAGAGCAGGGCCGTAGTGCCGATCAGCCTGAGCACCGCGACTGTAATCTCGGGGATCGCGTGAGCCATCAAGAGTTCGAAACTCGCCGTGTCATTCACCACTCTGGACATTATCTGGCCGGTTTGAGTGTCTGAGTAATACCTGGGGGAAAGCTTCTGGAGATGGTCGTATATGGCCTGTCTGGCCGAAGCCACGCTGCCCCAACCCGCTACGTGAGCCGTCCACGTCTGGACCGCCCGCAAGGCCGGCCGCAGCGCGTACACCCCCAACAGCATTAGAGCAACACGCAAGATCTGGTCTGTTGCCAGAGCACCCGTCCCGGCTCCGGTCTCAATTATGGATATGAGAGACCTTTGAAGCCATGGACCGGCCAGGGTAGTTCCCGTCACACCGAGCATGGCAAGAAAAGCGGCCACCATCCAACCCCAGTACCGTCGTGAGATAACCATCAAACGAGTAACGTAGCGCAAGCGTTTCACCTCAAATGAGCGATGAATGTTACGTGACGCCGTCGACGGACTCTATGTCCTTCCCCAAGAAGGCTGTCCCGAGTCTGGCGAATACTTGAGGGTCGCCGCTGGTGTAGTACCGGTGGATGGCAGGAGAGTCTTCCGCTGACATGACCGCGGCGTCTCGGCCGAGCTTCTCATGAGGAAACATGGCCGTAAGCGCGGACAAGGTCTCGTAGGCCGTCTCTTCGGCCGGATCCACCAGCGTCACCCCGGGCCCCATCACCTCTCCGATAAGTGACGCCAACAGCGGGAAGTGAGTACATCCCAAGACCAGAGTGTCTATGCCGGCGTCCTCAAGAACCGCCAGGACCTCCCTGACAACCGCCCGAGCCTCATCTCCGGATGTGACGCCCGATTCCACCAGCTTTACGAAAGGCATTGCCGGCTGCCCGACCACCTCAATCTCCGGGTCAAGTTCCTCGATGGCGCGAGAGTAGGCGCCGCTCCTTACGGTGAATTCGGTAGCGATCACTCCGACCCGCTTGTTCTTGGTGGCTGCCACTGCGCCTTTGGCCCCGGCGCCCACCACCCCGACTATGGGAAAGGGATAGTCCGGCTCTACGTCAGGCAGCGAGGCTGCTGTAGCCGTGTTGCAGGCGATTACCGCTATGTCGACCCCCTTCGTTCCCAGGAAGTCAAGGATTTGGCGGGAGAACCGCTGTATCGTCTCCCTAGACCGGACGCCGTAGGGGTTACGCCCGTTGTCCGCGTAATACTCGGTGCTTGCCTGGGGGATCTTGTCGATTATCTCTTTCAACACCGTGAGCCCACCGAAACCGGAATCGAACACGCCGATCTTGACCATGTGACCCACCCCCGTCAGTCGATTGAGTCATTTGCCACACTATAGTCGCTTTCAGAATACCTATAAGAATCTCAGATGTCACCTTGCGCCTTGGTGGGTCACGGGGAGAGCGTTCACCGCTTCCTGGCCGGTCACCCAGGACCCCTTCTCAACATAATCTGGACAAAAGAGAGAAGCGGGGGATACAAATGAAAGCGTCTTCGACGACCCTGGGCCGCCACCGGAGGAGGATAAGTCAAGCCCACCTGGACCTCAACAACATGTTGCGCCTCTTATGGGAACAGCACGTTTGGTGGACGAGGTCGTTCATCATAAGCGTTGCGTTCAGCCTTCCCGATCTGAATTTCGTGACGGCGAGACTCCTCCGGAATCCGAGGGATTTCCAAGCAGCGCTGGAGCCCTTGTACGGTCCTGGAATAGCCGCAGAGTTCGCCAGGCTCTTTACGGAGCACCTCACCATAGCGGCCGAACTCGTTCAGGCGGCAAAGGCAGGAGACACCGCGAGGGCCGCCGATGCAGAGCGGCGTTGGTATATAAACGCAGACCAGATCGCCTCTTTCCTGGCACGCATCAATCCCTTCTGGTCAGAAGAAGAATGGAGGGCCATGCTACACGAGCACCTGGCCATCACCAAGGACGAAGCCGTGGCCATCCTCTCCGGCAACTTCGAGCGGGGCATCCAGATATTCGATCAGGTAGAGCTCCAGGCACTGGAGATGGCCGATCTGATGACCGAAGGCATCGTCAGGCAGTTCCCAAGGCGATTCCGGTAGACACCAACTGCTCTCGGCGTGGACATCCGACACTGTGCGGATGCCTATTCGGATGTCTATTTGAACAGGGCAAGGTATGAGCCGTACCCTTCCTTCTCCAGGTCTTCGACAGGAATGAACCGCAAAGCGGCGGAGTTGATGCAATACCTGAGGCCCGTTGGTCCGGGACCATCATTGAACACGTGCCCCAGGTGGGAATCGGCGTAGGAGCTTCTGACCTCGGTCCTCACCATGTTATGGCTGTGGTCTGGCCGCTCGGTCAAGTTTTCCCGCTTCAGCGGTTTAGTGAAACTCGGCCAGCCGCAGCCGGAGTCGAATTTGTCGAGGGAGCTAAAGAGCGGCACACCCGACACAACGTCCACATAGATGCCGGGCCGGGTATTGTCCCAGTACTCGTTCTGGAACGGAGGTTCGGTGGCGCCCTCTTGAGTTACCCGGTATTGCTCCGGAGTAAGGCGGGCGCGGAGCTCCTCCTCAGAAGGCTTCGCCGACACGGGCGCCTTTCCGCTGTCCGGTGACCAAGCCTTCGTCAAGTACGCCTCGCGACCAGAGCCAATCCTATAGCGCTTGTACTGCTCCGGCTTCTTCACGTAGTAGTCCTGGTGGAACTCCTCGGCGACGTAGAACTCGGAAGCGGGAAGGATCTCGGTGGCGACGTCCTTTTCGAAGCGGCCGGAACGGCCCAGTGCGGCCTTTGACTCCTCGGCTTCCCGCCTCTGCTCCTCGTCGAGATAGAAGATGGCCGTCCTGTACTGGGAACCCCTGTCCGCGAACTGGCCGGAGGGGTCGGTCGGGTCGATCTGCTTCCAGAACACGTCGAGGAGGGTCCGGTATGATATCCGGGACGGGTCGTACTCAACCCTGACCGCCTCGTAGTGGCCGGTTTCGCCGGAACACACCTGTTCATACGTAGGGTTGGGGACGTGGCCACCTATGTAGCCGCACAAGACCTCTTTCACACCCTCAAGACTCGCGAAGGGCTGGACCATGCACCAGAAGCATCCTCCCGCGAATATTGCGTAAGCTGACCGGTCAGTCACCGGAAGATCACCCTCCATCCGTAAGATGCCGACCTCAAGATATCGGCCCAAGATGCCGGCCCCAAGACATAGGCAGGCTGCCCGGCTGAGGCCGGGTCGCCGGAATGCACTGTATGTATTATGCGTATATCTCTAAGTCCTCCCATACCGGACAGAGGTAACATATCCGGCCGGGAACTCCAACATCACACCCGGAGGTGCTTGTCGAAGAACCGCGTCATCTTCGGCATGGCGTCCATCCACGTCTTCTTCTTGGCGAAGGTGTGGACTTCACCGGGGTAGTACACCACCTCAAAGTCTTTCCCCAGTTCAACAAGGTCCCGGATAATGGAGTCCATTTGCTGAAAGTCCACATTCATGTCGGCAGTGCCGTGCACGTTTAGAAGCGGCGCCTTCATATTCTTGGCATAGGTCTTGGGTGATCCTTGCCTGTAGAGGGCAGGTGAAGCCTCGGGCTCCCCGCCGAGGTACATCTTGAACGACCCGACTCGCTTCCCGTACCGCTTGTCGGCCCATTTCGTCCACTGAACGTAATCCCAGATGCCTGCGATGTTGATGCCGCACTTAAAGACATCCGGATACTGGGTCAAGCAGTGCAGAGTCATGTACCCGCCGTAGCTCAAGCCGTAGACGGCCACCCTCTCGGAGTCCACATAGGGTAGTCCCTTCAGATAGTTGCCCGCTCCGACGACATCGGCCACGTCGTCGACGCCCATCTTGTGGTAGAGGGCCTGTCTGAAGTCGCGTCCGTATCCAATCCCCCCGCGGAAGTTCACCGACAAGACAACGTACCCTTGCTGGACGAGATACTGGTTGTACGCGTGGAAAAGGGCGTAGGATCTCTGAGGATGCCAGCCTCGCCTCATCTGCCTGATTGGCCCTCCGTGGACCCAGACGATGGCAGGGAACTTCTGCCCCGGCTCCATACCCTTGGGCTTCATGAGATAGGCATGGATGGCGAGGCCACCGGCGCTTTCAAACCGCACCTCTTCGGGCTCAAACTGGTTCTGGGGATTCCACGCCTCGGACATGGAGAACATCACCTGCGCCGGGTCTTCCCCGTTAGGGCCGGACACCCACAGGTCTCCGTTCCGAAACACGTCACAATGCTGGAAAGCCAACCGCCCGTCAGGCGAGATGTTGACGAGCGAGTTGGTCCCCGAGAGGTCGATGATTCTCACACTCTCCCCTGTCTCCAGGCTGTAGCGGTAGATGTGACGCTGGTCAAGGCCGTCTCTGTTCGACGCGTACAGGAATCCGGAGCCGTCAGGGAGCCACTTTGCCGAATCTCCCGCATGGGCGAAATCCTCGCACTGGCCGAAGGTGACTTGCCGGGCCTCCTTGGTGGCGAGGTCAAGGATGTAATAGTGGGCCCATCCGTCGTTCTCCATCATGAGAAGGAGTTTGGTTCGGTCGGGCGACACCGACCCTCCGGTGAACATAACCGGACCCCTGCCGGTACCCTCAATCCGGTACAGGAGTTCGGGAGTGAGTACCCGGTCGCGCGTGGGCTTGTCGCCATCGTGAGCACCGTCATCATCGCGGTCGCCATCCCCGCCACCGTCCCCATCTCCAACCGGAGCGACGAATTTGACGGTTCGTAGCTCAGCCGCCAGACCCCCGTCTACATGCTGCGTGAACATGAGCGTGTTCTCATCGAGCCAGGTAGGACCACCGGCGGAACTTGAAAAATGCGACCGCCACTCCAGCTTGACGCCTGACGCGCTAACCCTCGCGACACCTATCTGGTGGTAGGACTCTTCATCCCGGAAAGTGAACGCGAACCGGTGGGATGAGGGCGACCACTCCGCGCGGCCTCCCGGACCCCTTCCCGACCCGCTCCCGGAAGGAAGGAGGAACTCGGTGAATCTGCCCGTCCGCTCGTCCCGGAGCCAAATGGCTCCGCCCTTTGCGAAAGCAAGATAGGAGCCGTCAGGGGAAAGGGACAGTCCGCCCGTGGACTTGCCTTCCAGCAGCGTCTCGATGGTTTCCAAGCCAGATCCGCCCAGCCTCACAAGGGAGCCGTCCACTATCGCGTAGATCTTTCCGTCCTTGGTCCACGCGAAATCGGAGCAGCCGCTCTTGGCCCGTGTCAGTCTCTTGGGGTCCGACTTGCCCGGCTCTACGAGCCATAGGTCTCTGAGGCCTCCGTCATCCCAGATAAACGCTATGTAGCGCCCGTCAGGACTCCAATCCCACTTGCCCAGGTACTTAATGTCCAATACGTCGGATACCGTTATCGGGCCGCTCACGGGAAACCCTCCTCTCGACCTTGTGGTACATGATTCACCTTCCCACAAACAATCACGCTCGCCGCAGGTCTTTGGGTCTGTCCTCTACCTTTGTGATATATGACTCGCCGTCCAAGGCTTCGTAACCGAAAGGCCTCTTGAGGCGCTACACCGCCAGTTCCTCCATGGAGGCCACCAGCCGCTCGACCTCTTCTCGTGTGGTGTAGGGGGCCAACCCCGCCCGCACCCAGGAACCGCTGGCCCTTATCCCCAGCAACAAGGCCAGAGTCGTCGCGTAGAAATCGCCGCTGGCGATGTAGAGAGCCTTCTTGAGGGCGTGGAGGCAGACATCTCGCGGGGTCATCCCCTTAACGCGGAATGCGATCGTCGGAGTCTTCCTGACGCCCTGAGGCGCGGCATAGACCGTAAACCCGGGGATGGCTCTGAGTTTCTCCCTCACCCACTCGGCCAGTGGGTTTTCATGTTCTTCGATTTTCTCCATAGCCGAACGGATCCGGTCCCTGGTCGTGGCTCCCTCGCCCAGGCTCGCGATGAACTTCACGGCGCCTTCGGCTCCTGCGATGCCCTCGTGGTTCAAGGTACCGGTCTCAATCTTGTCGGGACGTTCCTCAAGCTGCGGCAGTACTTTATAGGTCTCAAGCCGGTCGTATAAGTCGGCCTTTATGGACAAGACCCCCAAGTGCGGACCAAACGCTTTGTAAGGCGAGAAAAGGATGGCGTCGGCACCTAAGGCCTCCCTATCGATGAAGATGTGAGGCGCGGCGTGGACGGCATCCACAACAACTTCGGCTCCGACTGCGTGGGCGGCGTCCGCTATCGTTTTCACATCATTGATGGTCCCGACCACGTTGGATGCCAGGCCCACGGCGACCAACTTGGTCTTGGGATTAATGATCGTGGAGAGATCGCTCAGGTCAAGCGTAAGGCGCTCGCGATCAACCTTGATCCACCTGGCGGTACCGCCCTTGTCCTCAATAGCCGAGATCCATGGATCAACGTTGGCCCGGTGGTCCAGTTCCGTGACGACCACCTCATCGCCCTCACGCCACTCCCTGGCCATGGCCCTGGCCAAGGCGAAGGTCAGTGTGGTCATGTTGGCGCCGAAGGCCACTTCGTCGGCCTGACCGCCGAGGAAATCCGCCATTGCCGCCCGAGCCCGTAGAAGCAACTCGTCTGTCTCGACGCCTGTGCCGAACACGCCGTGGACGTTGGCCGAACCCCTGATGAGGTAGTTGGCCATCGCCTCGATGGCGGTATCCGCGGCTTGGGAGCCCCCGGGGCCATCCAGAAACGCCACCTGCATTCCGTTTTCCATACGGCGCAACGCCGGGAAGCGCTTTCTAACTGCTTCAACGTCGTAGGACGTGCCGGTCTCCGGCCGTGTCTGTGCTGCAATGTCTGGTTTGAGAGCCTTAGCCATTGTGTTTCGCCTCGCTTGTTTGTCTTTTCAGGCGAGAGCTATTCAGGAGGAGAGGCGGGGATTCCTGCATGAGGATCATTTGTGTGCAAGAGATCGATGGACGGTCTACGGGGCTCTTGTCCACCCTGTTCGCCGGCTCGGTTGACGTAGCTGCTATTGGCCCGTGATAATACGCTGGACGGGCTACCCTTATTGGCCACGTCTACGGAGGAAAAGACATTGCTGAAACGCATCTACAATGAAAACCCGGTCACGAGAACGATCGTTGTCTGGTGTCTCTTCATGGCTATCCAATGGACCGTATTCCTCATCGGATTCCTGACCCACCGGAGCGCCTGGGTGAATGTCGAGGTGCTGACTCCGGACACCGGCGTGAGCAGTTCACTCTTCATCATTGCCAACAACCTCGTGGTTGTCGCCCTGATCGTTGTCGGAAATCTCTTCGCGCGCTTTGGCAGCCTGAGCATTGGTGGACTCGTTCTGCTGGTCCAGGGAGTGGCTATTGGATGGACGGCCGGTACAAACGGTTTTCAGTATCCATTCGCCACGGTAGCCGAGGCGAACCTGAACTACCTGAAGATTGGTCTGTGGGAAGTCAGCGCATACGCGATCATCTGCGCCGTCACAATAACCAAATCGCTGAACATATCGGAGACATTTCCACCTAAGAAATGGTCTGTAACTCGGAAGTTGTCCGACCTTGTCTGGGATGGCCAAGAAAAAGCCCTTCTCTTCGTCGGGCTGGCCTTCCTGATAATCGCAGGGTTTGTGGAAGGGTTCTTCATCTAGCAGCGGTACCGTTAGCGGTGCGACCTCCTGACGCGACCACATGGGCCGGGCCGCGTAGCAGCAATGCAGTATAGTCTTCATACGAGGTGCTGCTCGTTGAACCTGGTTGGAATACTAAAACCTATCGTCGGACGGATGCCGGTGTATGCCCGGCTGATGTACATGCTCTACTCCGACCCCGCAGTCAGCAGTAGGCGGAAGGTGTACTTGAGCGTGGGGCTTCTGTACGCCATCTCTCCGATCGACCTAGTGCCCGGCATCATACCGATTGTCGGCCAATTGGATGACGTCGCTATTGCTTTATCCGCCATGGTCGGGGCCCTGAAGAGGATACCTCCTGAACGAAGGGATGACTACCTATCCAGAACAGGCCTATCCATGGAGGTCATCGAGCGCGACCTTGCCGCAGCCAAGGCCCTCATGCTCTACGTCGCCACGAGGCCGTTGGAGTATGCGGGCAGGGGTATCCGGTGGACGGCGAGGAAGGTGGGGAGAGTTTTCTCGGCGGGCCGCAGGAGATGAAGGCATTTGTCACACGCAGTGCGTCTCGACTGCATCACGATGGCTCCATAGCGAATGTAGGTCTCTAGGAGCATTCCGACCGGACGTAAGCCGGCAACTGAGCCACAGCTCTTCAGCTGTGGATACCATCCTCTCGTCGACTCCCTTGCGGAGGCGTGGGTTACCTGCAACTGAGCCACGGCTCTTCAGCCGTGGATACCCGGGTTGCCTGCTCCGAAACTGAACTGGCGGAAGCCCTGCAACTGAGCCACGGCTCTTCAGCCGTGGATACGTTGGTCGGATGCGCGGCCCCCGAATGTAAT
>DUUV01000113.1 GCA_012841375.1 Candidatus Fermentithermobacillaceae bacterium | reverse complement strand
GCTCTATGTCCAGGAAAGGCTGTTCCCCTGACAATGCGGCCTGCGAAGGTTTTTTCGGGCGAGTGAAGAATGAAATGTTTTACGGCAGGTCATGGGCTGGGGTGGGCATCCGAGAGTTCATTCGGATACTCAATGACTACCTCCACTGGTACAACGAGACACGCATCAAGATGTCGCTCGGCGGAAGAAGTCCGTTGGAATACAGGCGGGCCTTAGGCTATGCGTGAAGTCCAAGAAAACGTCCGCATCTCCTTGTGGAGATCTTACCTTGGCCGGCTACAATCCTGGATGATTTCGGCATGAAGGAACTGTCTTCTCAGCAGGCGGAAGACCTCTACGAACTCGTCTGTGAGCGTTACCGCGCAGGTTCCATGATCGTCGTGTCCAACAGGGCTCCTAATGACTGGTACGCGCTCTTTCCGAACCCGGTCTTCGCTGAAGGTGCGCTGGACAGGTTGATCAACAGCGCCCACCAGGTCTTCATGCCCGGCAAGAGCTACCGACCCATGCGTAGACCGAACCAAGACGCGGCCCAACGGGTTCAGGCGGGCGAGAGGGCTAGGCAAGGAGGTGAATCAGGCTCATAATTGACATTGAGCGCGTCACACCAAGTCACAAGGACGGGTGAATTAACTGGCGCACCCCGGGTGAATTAACTGACCTTTGACATGGGGGTCAAAAGCACTCCGGCGTTGACATTACATACCCTAATACGCATGAGTAGGAGGGTGCCGCTGTGGATTATGTGACCAGCCGACGTTTCAGTTTGCCTACAGACGCTACTGAGATGGCTCGAAAGTACTGGTACAATCTCTGGCGACGCAGGTTGTGGCCGTACAACAACTTGAAACCCGGAGACAGGCTCTGGTGGACGGAGAACAAGACAAGGCTGATTGTCTGGGAGTCAAGAGTAGTTCGGGTGGAAAGGTTCGAGTACAGTTCCCGCAACGAGGCGGTCTCTAAGTTTGTATCTTTATTTGGCTGGTTCGAACCAGAACCCTACTTCGAGGAGGCAGCCACCTCTGGATTCGGCCTAGCATACAAAGTGCAACCGATGAAGTTGCTCAACATGGTTAGGCCCCCGAAGATACGCCTCTTGCAGCAGGGTTGGCAGGTATTAGACCCAGGTACGGTAGAAGCACTCACAGATGAAGCGGCAGGTAGAACATCGGGCCCAGATTTCTGACCGTTTGTTTCTGTGGTCTTCGCTGTCCGCAATACCCGTTTCCAAGTGAGGCAACTATATGTAGCAGATAAATCTCCTGGTGCTTTTCACCCCTCAGGTGGGTGAATTATCTGGTCGTCGATATGTGGTCAAGGCGGTAACGTCCACCACCGTTACATCACACGTCGTTCAACTCGACCTCTTGGAGTTCCTCCATACGATTGGTTCACCGGCATCAGGATGATAGACCGAAGAATGATTCGAAACCGTCAGGTGCATATCCCAGTTTGTGCTTACTGTGCACCAGTCGTCAGAATAGAGTTCTGTCAGCCTGTCATAAAGGCGCTCATGCAGCTCGAAGCTGGCGGACTCCACGTTTGCGCAGAGGCACTGGACTAGACAGCCGTCCAGCGCATGACGGACCTCAACTAGCTTTTCTGTGCGGTAGGGAGGCAAGGAGTCTCCTTCCCGGATGGCCCGGTCAAGGACAGAGTACACATCCCTATCGATACTTCGTACCACGGCCGACCTTCCACAATCGGAACAAAGACGTGCTCGATGAAATTCCTTGCCCGCTGAATGCCCTCATAGTAGCTAACTCCTATAGTAGGGATCGTGTCGTCATGGGGCGATCCAGAGGCTACTTGGTAGCTAATTGCACCCTCTGAGGCGAAGCCCGAAGGATGGTCGCACATCTCTTTAAGGGGATGTCGTTGACTGGGAAGGCCAGCAGGAATGGAGAGCCCGGCACCGACCACAAGGACTGTCCGTTTTCTAGTACTCTCCATCAGCGGCCCTCTGCAATACCTTCGCCCATACTTGGCAATGCCTACCAACAGGACTCCCGACCCTGTCCATAGCGTAGCGACCCGCTGATTCCAGTTGTGCAACGACATCCTGGAGCGAGGTGTTCTCGGTGAACTCGTTGTTCCTGCAATGCATGTAGTGCCTAACGCATCGATCCCTGGCGTCCATGGTGGGGAAGTTCCTCAGAAACGACTGGCCGCGACGAGATCCCTACACACACTACAAGAACAGACTTCTCGCACATATCGTTGACGGCTTTTGAGGAAATCACGGGCTACCCGGAGGGCATCATCGAACGGCACTCTCGCGTACAGAGAAGGGAAGTAGAACTTGGAGATTGGCAGGCCTCCCGCGACAGGTACAACCTCTTTCAGGGCCATTACAGCGATCAGCCCCCATCTTGTCAAACGTGTAGTTGATCAATTCACCGTGACGTCAATTTGTCCTGCCAGCATGCAACTATGATTGGTAAGCTTTGGGAGCATTCTGGGTAAGCTGCTTGCCCCAACCCACCTCCACCCTCACCCACACTCTCTCGTTCACGTCGTAGTTCTCACCCAGGAGCACAACCACCTTGCCGCGCAACGCCTGGCCAACCTGGATGCGGGCGACCAGTTTGTGGGCTATAGGCCTTCCTATAAAGCCCAGTTCTTGCCCTTGTTGAGTGGCAACCCGGGGAGCCTTGGGGGCGTGCGGGTTGTCCTTGTGACAGACAAGAAGGACCTCGTCGCCCACTGCAGGTCTTGAGACCATCATTGAGGAGGCACCCGTCACACAGCGTGGGGAACAAGTGTTCCTCAAGATCCTAGCGAGAGGGGCCACGAAGGCGAGATTGGAGCGGAAAAGACAGATAGAGATTCCCTGTAGCAGGTGTTCGTCCGGCAGGACTGCTACTCAAACAAAGCCAGCTGAGCCGGCCCACGCGTCTCGCCGGCCATGGCCTCATACTTCTCGAGCGCGGCCTCGAGTTCCATGACGATCCTCGCCCGGAGGTCATCGGGTTGGACAACCCATGCGTGACTCCCGAGGCTCATCACCCACCTCATGACCTCACCCAAACCGCCGATGTTCAGGGTCATTCGGAGGTTCCCGTTGGGGAGCTCGTCGAGCACCTGGCTCTTGTGCCATCTCTTGCCCCTGATGTAAGGTGCTTGGCTTTGGTCGAACTCGATCACGCCTCTCCTTGGCTCGCCCCTTTCTATAGCCCAGGATGACTCAAGGTACTCTTCGACTGAGAACTCGGCGGGCGTCTCAAAGGAGTCATCCGTAATCTTGAGGTTCATCATTCTGTCCAGCGCGAAGGTGCGGACCTCCTGACGCTCATGGCAGTACCCGATGCAGTACCACGCGCCGTCCACCAGTCGAAGGTGGTAGGGGTCTATCTTCCTGTTGGTTACGGCTTGCCTGCTGGCGGTGAAGTAGTCGGTCGTGACGCTCCTTTGCTGCGCGATGGCGGTGGTCAGCGTCTGGTACCGCTCGGCAACCTCCATTTCCTCGCCGCGCAGGGGTTCTGAATGGAACGATACGGCCCCCAACGCCTTCTCGACGTTCATCTCGATGCTCTCGGGGAGGAACATACGGATCTTCGCCATCGCCTGGCTCACGAACTCCTCAAAAGGAGTGCCCTTGCACTGCATGAGGAGCTTCTGGCCCAGGAACATAGCGATTGCCTCGCCTTCCCTGAACTTCATCGGCGGAAGCTCGAACGGTTCTGTGTAGCGATATCCCTTGCGTGCTCGGTCAAACTCAATGGGGGCACGGAAAAGGTCCCGGAGGCGTTCGATATCTCGTTCTACAGTGCGCAGTGAGGTCTCCAGCTTTTTCGCCAGAGCCGGGCAATTGGGGTAAGCCCCTTGCGAAATCAGGCGGTGGATCTCGTAAATCCGCCAGAAGCCGGCAATGTTCAGGGATACGGCGTCCATGGACCTCCCTCCTCACTTATGTGAACCCGAGAGAGGGATTCCGGAGGGCACATAGATCATCCTGCTCCTCCGGCCGCAGGCTCCTCCGACCGGAGACTCCGCCGGTCTATAACGCGCTGAGAGTCCTCTGGATGATCGCGACTTCCCGCCTCACCCTATCCCCGAAGTCATCGCCGGTGGTGGAGAACCATCTCAGTTCGTCCCATGCCCTAAGCATGCGGCATCGGTGCCACTCGATCGCCGCGGCGGGGAAGCTCGGGCGTCCGCCCTCGGGCCATCTCGCATCCAAATAGGTAGCGATCATAGTCTCTGGGTCAAGCCGGCAGGTCTCCATCCTTTCGGCCACGTCGTATAGAGACACGAGATCGAAGAAACCGGAATCCAGCCGTGCACTATCCCAGTCGACGAAAGCAAATGGACAAATCACGCGGTCAGGACTGGATCGAACCAGTACATTTCCGTCGTGGAAATCTCCGTGGACCAGTGTTTGGGCCGAAGGCTCGGTCGCCGAGCTTTGTCGCTTGTATGACTCCTGCCGATCTCCAAGTGCGCTGAGCGTGTCAGTGGCCAGCGACCCAAGGACACTCACAAGTGCATCTATCTCCGCGGGGGTGAACCCTCGATACGTACCGTCCTTGAGTCTCTGCACGGTGCCGTCTACGGCTTCGCGAACAGCGCCAGTCCACTTGTCCAGGTCATATCTGGGGAGGATAGCCGCCAGACCCGCCGGAAAACCGGAAATGGCAGGCATCCTCTCGGGGGCCACGACATCCGACATGCTCAAGTCAAACCGCTTATGTATCTTCGCGATCTCCTGCACTGCCCGCATATACCATTCCGGGTCTCTGTGCTTGTGCAGCGCGTCCGTCCCGATGTCTTCCATGATGACGACCCGGAAGCCCTCTCCTTGCCTCACGTCCAGGATATTGGGGACCGAGAACCCCGCCCGATCCAGACAGAGGAGAATGTCCGGCTCCCGCGATGAGTGGGGGCAGGCTTTCATTATGACCGTCGGGCACCCCGAAAAGGTGGTTGTTGAGACCCGTATGACGTAACTGGGGAATCCATCCCGCAGCACTTCAACCGGGCGCTCGCCGCCCCTGATGCCCGCCGCTTCCAATACCTCTTCTATCGTGGTGCGCATATTCAGAGTTTCAGCGGGGCGTCTCGGAGTACCTCCTTGGGAAAAGTCCGGGACCCCATAACCAACGAACGGTATGTACCCAAAGTCAGACCAAAAAGGTTGGCGTTGGGAGGGGTCACCGACAAAAAGTCGGTGTTTGCAGTTGCTAACGGACAAAAGATCGGTGCTTGCAGTTGTTAACCGCCAAAAGGTAACTGTGCCGGGGCATGCCACCGACAAAAAGTCGGTGCTCGCAGTTGCTAACGGACAAAAGATCGGTGCTTGCAGTTGCTAACGGACAAAAGATCGGTGCTTGCAGTTGCTAACCGACAAAAGGTAACTGTGCCAGGCCATGTCACCGACAAAAAGTCGGTGTTTGCAGTTGCTAACGGACAAAAGATCGGTGCTTGCAGTTGTTAACCGCCAAAAGGTAACTGTGCCGGGGCATGCCACCGACAAAAAGTCGGTGCT
>DUUV01000136.1 GCA_012841375.1 Candidatus Fermentithermobacillaceae bacterium | reverse complement strand
GTCGCTCCGAGCCTTGAGACCAGCATGAAGTACCAGATCACCGCCACTCCCGTCGGCAGGACGCCGAGGGCGATGAGGCTCGACCACGTTTGCGGAGACGCTGCTGTCAGCGATTGGCCCATGGGCTCGGTCACGGCAGCCAGGGCAAGAAACGGGATGACGCCCAGGCCAGTGCTGACAGCAAGGACTGGAACCGACGAAGCGTCCCACTTCTTTCCCAGGACGGTATACAGGGCATATGAAATCGCCCCCACAAACATGAGGGCAGTGCCTAGCGCGCTGTCTCCCCCGGAACTGTTGTTGCCTGCCAGCGTAATGCCCGTTACCCCGGCCAGCGATAGTATCAGCCCTACTACCTGATTGATGCCGATCCTTTCCCTTAGGATCGCCGCTCCAAGGACCGCCGAGTAGATGGGTGCCGTCGACGCGATGATCGTCCCCGCGGCTGCGGAGGAGTAGTTGAGCCCGATAACCTGGCTTGCGTTGGAGAAGACGGCGATGAACCCAAGAGCCGACATGGCAGGCCACTTCGTGCGCAGCAAGATGCCCATTTCACGCCCTTTTCGGGTGCTGAGCGCAACGAGCGTAAGGAAGGCCGCGCCCAGCGAGTAGCGGAGGGATACCACGGTCAATGGAGGAAGGTCGCTGAGAACCACTTTGGATAATGGGAATACCAGTGACCAGAAGAGAGGCACCAGGACCGCTGTCAGGATGATCTTCTTGTTCGATTGCACGTACGAAGCCCCTTCCGCCCGACCCTGCCCAGTAGATTCAGGAAAAGCTTAGCAGTAGAAGGTCTGAAAGTACAGCTAAAGACGCTGTGCCATATTCCGTCTCCGTTCTGTGTAGTCTATGTTGTTGGCTCCCTGGCGCGTGAGGCACTTGTTGAGGACCGGTTATTGCTGGGGGAGATGACAACAGTAGTAGGACTCGGAACTCTAGTAGGAACCGAAACTCCAGTAGGAATCGGAACCCTCTCGCGGAATATCAGTCATGACTACTGGGGCTGATGATCTGAGTTTCTGTCGCTGGACTACTCAGCTCGTACTCACCGCCATCGCGATTAAGCATCAATCTAACCAAGCATATGCATGACTAAGCAGCCGCCGGCCGATATCCGCCCCGGATCCCTATAAGCGGGAGTGTCAGATGGCATGTCCAGAAATCGTTTCCTCCTCGTCGGCTGCCTCGTCGCATCGTTTACTTTGATCATCTGTCTGGGCCTCTTAACCTAAGCCAGGGCCGAACCGGTTCCTCCGACAGCTCCTGAAGAAGAAGTCCCCGAGCCAAAGAGTCTGTGGGGTCTCCCGTCATCCAGAGACTCGAAGCGTTCATCAAGGAGAACGGATGCTCAGAAGTCGACTTATCAGAGACCGACTTGATGGCTCAGACGAGCGTGTTGTGCCAAGAGTGCTATGATAGGGTTCCCGACGAGGAAGGCAAGGCCCATATGGCCCTTGGGTACTTGACCGGCGGGCGCGGTCCGGTGCCGGATGCCGGTGATGAGACCCTGAAACGCGGTGGTGCACCTGCTTGTTACGTTGAGGGCGTGAAGTTCTTGCCGAAAGCTCGAGCGGAGGGCGCGGAGGGCGCCGGGCAGGTAACTGACAACCTCTTGATTCCCGAATTCGAATTCATCCAACATAGTTGTGGACTGGCGCCACGCTTCAGGAGGTTACGCTCACGTACTGCATGATTTCCTCGGCTATTTCAAAGGAAATCCCATCTACATCGAGGGCAACCGTCTCTACGATATCGACAAGAAACCCGACGACGTGACCTTCGGAGGCAATGTGTGTGTTCTTACGTCCAACAGGGTCTTCGGTGCTACGGCCGTTGGCGTGATGCTCCATTTCCTGCTCCGTCCCGAGGAAGGCCATCGTCGAAAGTAGTGCTTTCTCCTTAGTTGAGCCACCTTTCCAGACGGACTTCCTCCCAAGTGCACTTGAACCCGAGTCCCTTGTTGACCGCGATGCTGGCGACATTCTGGGTGGAAGCGCTGGTCACCATTGTGGGAATACCGAGAGAAAGAGCCCGCCTGATCCCTTTGAGTTTCATTGCCGTTGCGATTTTGAGCCTTCTGAACTCGGGCAGCACGCCGGTCATGCCGACGATCACGTGATGCTCTCTTCTAGGCTCGAGAAGATAGCTAAACCCGACGACATCATCTTTGCGGATAGCCACAAAGAAGCCGTCAGGTGAAAGATCTGGTTGGGAGAGGAAACGGCGCAGCTCGCCGATCGTGACAGGTTTGTACGGCTCGGGCTGGGGCACGTCGTTCCCAAGTGAGTTGTAGACTGGGAGCAGTTTGCTAAGATAGCAGGGCTCCTCCCTCGACCAGTCAGCGAGACTCTGGATAGTGATATCGAGCGCCGCCATCCGTTCATCGTGTTCCCGGATAGACCTTTCAACGGTTGCCGCATCCAGGGTCCTCAAATCCAACTCAAGGTTGACTTTACGGTTATACTCGCTAAACTCGCGGCGTCGGAGGAAAGACAGTTCCTCGGCGTGATCCGATTGAACTCGGGCACGAACCCCCGATGCACCCAGACGGCGCAAGTCGCCAATCATGTGTTCCAAGAGGGCGCTCCCAATGCCTTGCCTCCTTGACTCCGGATGCACCCCCAGGTAGACCCTGTATTTTGGGCAATCCTGAGTAGTTCCATGCTCAAGAGCATAGCGGCCGTAACCCACTACAATGGGCCTCTCGGATCCAGTGCTAGGCTTGATCTCTGCTACGTAATGGTTCCGGCCCGAGTCTGTGTCATCAATAGCCTTAGCCCATGCACAAGCGCTCTCTTGGTACCTGGGATTGCATAGTAAGCTCAGGTTCTGAACGACCTCGGCATCCCCGACGTTGGCTCGCCGTAGTACAACCTCCAATTGCTCCACCTCCAGCGCCCGATTTCGATCAGGTATCGCTCAAGTCCTACAAGATTGGTGGTCGCGTCGGAGGGTTGCAGTCTTCACTGTTGAATGATAGAGGCGTAGGCGAAAGCGTATGGGGAAGGTGGGTTCTCATGCTACCCGCGGACCGTCTTTCAGCAAACACCTTTGACAAGACCGCTCTTCAGTTGGCAAGAAGCCTTGGATTGGGACTTGAGATAGTAGACTACTTGTTGATGGATCCTGAAGAGGATATCACCGAGAAGCGCAAGAGCGTATCCCAGATGATGGTCGGGTTCTCCAGGCTTTCGTTTCACGGGACAGCCGTGGGCAGAGACCTTGTTGAGATAAACATCCTATCCGATGACGAACTGCTCGCCATTTATGACGAGTCCTATGAGCACGCGCGTTTCCACGGCATCGACAACATCGTCTTCCACTCATACTACCTGGCTTCCCAGGAAACGCCTTCTGTATGGGTGACCAAGAAAGCGGCCTTCTGGAAAGAGTACTTGAGGAACAAGCCGGCTTCGCTTCGTGTGTACGTCGAAAACTTCATTGATGATACTCCGGAATTGCTTGCCGAGCTGTGTGACCTGGTCGACGACCCTCGCTTGCGGATTTGCCTCGATGTTGGACATGCGGGCGCCAATTCATTCATCGACTTAAGTGAATGGATTCGCTTGCTTGGCAAGCGTATCGGACATGTGCACTTGCACAACAATGACGGCCTGGAAGACAAGCACTGGCCGCTGGGACAAGGCGTACTAGACATGGCTGCAATCATAGAAGCACTGCTGGATAAAGCCGGTTCACCGACCCTTGCACTGGAGTGCGATCCGAAGGAAAGCCTCCGCTGGCTGGTTCAGAACGGGTTACTTACCTGCCCGGCAGGTTTGTCGTAGTACCCAGCAGCAGCCAGAGATACTCCGGGTTGTGGGATCGGGTGTGGCCGCCCGT
>DUUV01000049.1 GCA_012841375.1 Candidatus Fermentithermobacillaceae bacterium | reverse complement strand
AGCGCGAAGCCTCCCGGCCTTCCGGCCGCGTTGTCCTGCGCCGTTTCCACCGTGTGCCGGGTCGGCCTTTTTTTGGGGGAGCGATATGAAGCCTAAAAACGGACAGAAAAAAAAGGCCACTAATACAGGTCAACGCGAATTAGTGGCCACTCAAGACGCGACAACAGCTAAACGTTTTGGAGTGTCAGTAAGAACGGCAAGGCGCTGGCGCGAAACAGGACGCGGTCCTGTTAAAGGATTCAGCAACGATGATCCGGTTTTTACAACCGGACGGGACGGAAAGAGATACCCTAAAATGCGGCGCCATTACGCAGAGAGAACGGGAGTCCATACGCTTTCCTATAAGCAGATTTTGTCTTCACGATCATTCCTGCGCCGCGCCGAAACGATGGGGCAATATGGCATCGACGCCCGCGACGTTGCGCTGCTGCGCGAGATCGCTGACATGGCCACGGAAATGGCCGCACGATGGGCGACCGTGATACCCGAGAAACAGGAGGCCGACCATGCATGAACTACTCCCGGGCTTTGAACCGTCCGAAAACGACTTGATCGAACGGGCACTCGCCATGCCGCTTGAGACGAAGATCAAGAAAGCAATCGCCATGCTGCAATGCTACGAGGAAGGCGCGTTGAAGCTGTCACCGGACGGATACTACCTCGCGTTCAGCGGCGGCAAGGATTCATGCGTCATCAAGCAACTGGCGATTGAAAGCGGCGTCAAGTTCAAGGCGTGGTACAACCTGACAACCATTGACCCGCCCGAGCTTGTGCGGTTCATCAAGCAACACCATGCGGATGTGGCGTGGAACAGGCCGAAAATGCCGATGCTTGCTCGGCTGGTAGAGCGCACAAGCGGGCCGCCGTCTAGGCTGTTCCGCTGGTGTTGCGAAGAGTACAAGGAGCACGGCGGCGATGGGCTCGTGAAGGTAATCGGCGTTCGCATTGTCGAATCGGCACGGCGGCGCAGGCTGTGGCGAGAGGTCAAGCAGCATTCAAGCGGCCGGGGATGTTTTGTCGCACCAATCGTTTATTGGACTGATACCGACGTTTGGGCATTCATTCGCGGGCGTAACCTGCCTTACTGCGGGCTGTATGACGAAGGTTTCAAGCGACTTGGGTGTATTGGTTGCCCAATGGCAGGCAAAGCGGGACAAGACCGCGAGTTTACCCGCTGGCCAAAATACGAAGCCATGTGGAAACGCGCCGTCTTACGATTCTACGACCGCTGGCACGGCATACCGAACCGCAAAGGTGAGCCGCGCTACTTCGAGGACTTCGGCAGCGCTCAAGGGCTTTGGGATTGGTGGCGTAGCGGCAAGGCCAACGAAGGCGAGGCCGATTGCATCTACGAAGAAATGATGATGAATGTATGAAACAGGAGGCCGGACATGGCTGGTGACTGGATCAAAGTTGAGATGGACACGCCCGACAAGCCCGAGATCGGGTTCATTGCCAGGTCGTGCGGCGTGACGCCCCCCGTAGCCTTCGAGGCGTGGTTCCGCCTCT
>DUUV01000018.1 GCA_012841375.1 Candidatus Fermentithermobacillaceae bacterium | reverse complement strand
CAAGTCCTTCACCGCAAGGAGGATCTCCATGAAGACCTTCTCTGCAGCCGGGACTTGGAATTCGTGAGCGGCTTCGTCCTTGACCTCTTCTTGGGAGGCTGCGGCCGCCAAGACCCGTCCGGCCGCGGGGAGAAGCAGGGCCAGTGCCAAGAAAAGAGTTAAGAAGATGCGAAAGAACGATCTCGAAGTGGATATGTATATGGATCTTGATTTGGACACGACAGTCACTTCCTAATGGGAATGGCGTGTAAGTCTGCTTCTTTCTGCTTGTTTATACCTGCATCATACCTCGTGTAGCGGTCACGACGCTTTGTCCGGGGGTACCAGCAACACCCGCGTGCCGTCCTTCGTCCGGTAGCTCGGCGGGAGTCCATCGGGTATGGGGGCCGTCATGCGGCCGTCTATGAGCTGGTAGCTGACCCCACCGATGGTCACCAACACGTCTGCAGGCTCTAGATCGGCCCTCCAGAATGCCCTCACGGTCTTCAGGTCGGAACCCTGGGAGACTTGGACTACGGGGACCTCTTCTGTGTTCAAGTGAGAGCGCTCCAGCACACCAATGACCTTTGAATCCGACGGCCGGATGACGACAAGATTGAGCGGCCCGGAATCGGCGGTGGGAAGGGGGATCTCAAGGGTTGAAGAGCCTGCGCCTATTGAGGTTGGGATACCCTTCAGCGGGGTACCCGTCCCGGCCCCAATCAGGTTCATGTCAACCTCTACATAGGCATGGGGTCCCGCGCCGTACGCCTCGATATAGACGGTGTACTTGCCTGGGATGGGATCCGGCAGGTGAATCTCTCCGACGCCAGAATTTGTCGTGAGAGCTCTCCCCACTTCGATCCACCTTGAGGAGAGCTTGTCAAAACGCATGAGATATGCCCTCAAGACGTTTCCGCTCGCCGTGCCGAAACGGATGGACAAAGCGGTCGCCGTTTCCTCCATATCGGGAAGCATGATCTGGGTGCTCCGACCGGTCTCCTGGGTGAAAGAGCTTCGATGCCGCCATTCGGCCTCACAGGTCGGAGCCGAAGGCCGGAGCGTGGCCGCGGTTCCCGGAGAACCCACCATGTAGTATTGTGACTTGAGAGTCGACCCCAGCTCGAACCCGAAGAAACCATCTAGGGATGCTTGCGCCTGTACGGGTGCGTCCAAGGATTTTCCATCGGGGTTGAAAACGCACACCTGCCACAATCCCGGCTTGGGAAGGCCGACCCTGAGGGTCACTGAACCGACCAAAGAGCCTTGGCGTACCAGGAAGCCGTCTGGGTTGTACAACGCATATCGCTGTCCAGGCTGTGACCCGGCCAGTGTCAAGACAAACGACTCGGCGGTTTCGGGCAACTTGATGAACTGACGGCTGACCGGAGACGCATCCTCACGGATCTCAAAGGGTGCCTTACCCAACGGGTTGAATTGATGGGGCACGCTGACACTCACAACAAAGGACGTGTCGATACCCGTGGTGGCCGGGTCGTCGGCTGTAATCTCACCGCAGTGGAAGCCCGGGGCCAACCCATCGCTCCCGTAGGCCACCGTATCACGCTGGCTCACGGGCTCCATGAACAAGAGGTCGCCCCTCATCTTGAGCCAAGGCACATCCGAGGCCAGGTGGGCAGTCCTCGCAACCGGGGCGTAATTGTCTACCCACACTGGAAACGCTCCAGGAAAAGTCCCTTTCACCCATATGCCGTCTGGGCTTGAGACCTCGTCCCAAGTCCCCACAAAAAGCATGCTGCGGTAATCGGTTCGTGAACGGAGAATGCTGAAGGCACCCGCTATGTCGAGTCGACCGTTTCCCTGCTCGACCGGCAATACCCCGGGTATCTTCGAGGCGCCTTGAGCGAGGCTTGCCGTAATGAAGGAGGCGGGTCTCATAAGCCCTCCTCCGGCGCCGACCTGCGTCTGACGGAGGAGGGCCACGCACCCGGCAGCATAGGCAGCAGATACTGAAGTGCCTTCCATGTTGGAGAACGCTACGCTTCCATCACCCTTGAACGAAGGGAGCGGCGCTATTGCCGGAGCGGCAACCAGAGGACCTCGATTTCCTTTAGGATCTGGACCACAGGACGACAACGGGTACCATACGTCGCCGGCGTACCTCTGACCCAAGAGGAGGTTGGCGCTGGTCTTGGGGAGGTATCCTGAGACGAGGACGGTTGTATCGGAAGCCGGAACCACCGTAATCGTGCCCGCTCCGGGCCCGGCGTTCCCGGCAGGAAGCACGAGGTGGCCGCCCATCTGCGCGAGCTGGGCCTGCAGCGCGTTCCATTCAGGAT
>DUUV01000080.1 GCA_012841375.1 Candidatus Fermentithermobacillaceae bacterium | reverse complement strand
GGATGTAGTTCACTCCCGCAACAGGGTCGGGCTGGCTGTAAGGGTAGTTGGCGGACACCGTATAGGCGTCCAGCATCCAGTAGAGCTTCCCATCGGCCGTAACGATATAAGGGTCTTGGTCGTACATAAGGAAAGGCGCTATGGCCCTGACTCTCTCCATGATGTTTCGCCTCATGACCACTCTCGACTCGGGTGTCACAGCCCCTGACACCAATATCTGGTAGTCGCGGAACCGGAGCATGAAGGCAAGTCGCCTTAGGAAGTTGCCAAGAGGAATCCCAGCTTTTCCTTGGTAGAACGTGGGTTCCAGGGTCTCGGTTTCGGTCCTCGGATAGTCAAACTCCGGTTCCTTGGTGTTCACAATGATGTAGTGGTTTGTGAGCTCGCCAAAATAGATCTCGGGCCTCGACACACTGATGTCGGCTGAAGGCCTCGGTGGTATGTCCTGTAGGTAGAATGCGGGCATCCCGTCGCGTGTGACCTCAGAAGCCGGACTCATGACGATGCCGTAGCCGTGGGTGTATTTGAGATGGATGTTGATCCATGAGTTCGCTTCCGGAGGCAGGGACGAAATGTCCAGCTCCCGGGCCGATGAAAGGGCCAGGCGGAGCTCGCCGTTCACGACGTAGCGGTCCACATCCACGTCATTAAACTTGTAGTACATCCGGATCTCCTGGACTTGGGTGTACGTGTCTTTGAGGACCCGGTAGTCCCAGAGCCTGAAGTTCCTTATGGTCGCCGAGTTTTCTTGGAGGTCGGCCTGGGTTATGTTGTTGGCGGCGGCAAAGGGCGCGCTTTCAATATCGTCTATCCCGAAAGCTTGGCGGGTGAACCTGATGTTGTGCTCAATGAACGGAAGCTCGTAGGCCAGCTCGTTGGGTGATACGGTGAAGTTCTGCATGAAGGCAGGGTAGGCGTAGCCTACTCCCAAAGAGAGGATGACAAGTACCGCCACCGAGTACCCGATGAAGCGCATGGATCTCAAAGCGAGGCTCGCGAGGGACAACGCCGCTCCCAAGAGCGCGGCGAAGATGAGCACTCTGAAAGCAGGCACCTGAGCGTGGACGTCTACGTATGAAGCCCCGAAGGCCACCCCGCGCGGAGAGTACATGAGGTCCCAGACGCTTATCTGGTATCCCCACGCTCTCAGGACGAAGAGGATGGTCGCCAGGATGGAGAGGTGGGCCCGCGCCCTCTTCTCGACCGCGATCCGCCGGGGGGCGAAACGGATATCGCCGAATATGAAATAGGCCAAGGCCGAGACGGCCAGCGCAGCCGTGAACGCCACCCAGAGGTGTTGCTGGAGTAGCCTGTAAAATGGAAGGGTGAATATGTAGAAGCCCACGTCCTTGCCGAAAAACGGGTCGCTCAACCCGAAAGGAGTCCTGTTGAGGTAAGCCAGGACAACGTGCCACTGGCTGAAAGCGGCGACTCCGCCCAGGATTCCGACCACCGCCGATGGCAGCAACATCCACTTCCGGATCCTGTCCGGCACGGTGACCGAGATGGGCACCGGCATCACCAGTCCCCCGACCAGCGTCAGGTGTCGCCTCTTCCAAAGGACCGCCTGCAGACTCACGAAGGTGATTAGGAAGAAAAAAAGGGCGCCCAAAAGCCCGGTGACCGCTCTGGCCGAGAGCACGGTTGTGAATACGCTCAAGAAACCGACTTCTCCAAACCACAGTATGTCCGTGTAGAAAACGGCAATAGACGTAGCTCCTATGCCTACGGCAAGAGCGACGCCTACAAGTACCCACAACCAATTGCGCCTCAGCATGCGGTGAACCTCCTCTAATCTAGGCCGGCATAGGGCGGCATCAGCTCAATAGGTTTGTCTCCCCTGCCGCGTCCTGGAAAGCCGAGCCAGCTCGATCTAGGTTTTCCCTCGTTGGCACCTTTTAGGCGTTGGGCCTCTTAGGCTCTAGAAGGTTTGAGACAGTCTTCTAGGAAAGAGTTGGATATCCTGCCTGGGGCGATGTGGAGAGCCGCGTCAGGCTTCGTGGAGGGCGACGACAAGAAACCCGGTTACAAAACCGACGATTATGACCGACCAGAAGTTGCTGCCCGTCAGGTGGTTCGCAAGTTCGGAGAAAGCAGAGCCGAAGACCGCCCAAGCAATGCTCTTCCACAAGTCATCCAAGCTGCCTCTGGACGGGTCGGCCGCCATCTCGCCGAACGCGAAAGCCACGGCGGATACCGCTCCGTAGAAAGACGACTCAAGTACCTTGTCGAAATTGAAGCCCGTATCGCCATAAGTGCCGGGGCGGTCTTCGGGGGTTTCCCAAGAGTCGTCCTCCCAGCGGAAGTCCGGGCTATCGTCTTCCCAAAGCCATTGAGACGTCAAAGCTTCCATATCCTCGCTCCTCAGCCTGGAGTCCAGACATGATATTCGCCCGGGGCCCCTTGGTGTGAAGATATCTCCCCTGACGGGAAGCAGCCGGTCTATTTCAGCATGGGAAGGACAAGGCCTTGCTTGCGGGCCGTCTCGACGGCCGTCTCGTACCCAGCGTCTGCATGACGGGCGACCCCGGTGCCCGGGTCGGTGTTGAGGACCCGCTCCAAGCGCCACCTGGCGTCGTCTGACCCATCGGCCACGACGACCATGCCCGCGTGAATCGAGAGCCCGATTCCAACCCCTCCACCGTGGTGCACCGATACCCAGCTGGCGCCTGAGACGGCGTTTACCAGGGCGTTCAGAATCGGCCAGTCGGCGATGGCGTCGGAGCCGTCTTTCATCCCTTCGGTTTCCCTGTATGGCGAGGCCACCGAGCCGGTATCAAGGTGGTCGCGACCGATGACGATGGGGGCCTTGAGAGTCCCGTCTCTCACCATCTCATTGATCTTGAGGCCGAACTTCCGCCTTTCACCGAGCCCCAGCCAGCAGACACGAGACGGAAGGCCTTGCCACTTCACGTGCTCCTCCGCTTTGGTGATCCAGCGGGCCAGGGACTTGTTCTCAGGAAAGAGTTCGAGGACGACCTTGTCTGTCTTGAGGATATCTTCAGGGTCTCCTGAGAGAGCGGCCCACCTGAAGGGGCCCCTGCCCTCGCAGAAGAGCGGCCTGATGTAAGCCGGGACGAACCCGGGGTATGAAAAGGCTTCCTCAAGACCTGCGGCTTTTGCCTGACCACGGAGGTTGTTGCCGTAATCGAAGACAATTGCTCCCCGCTTCTGCATCTCGACCATGGCGGCGCAGTGTTCCCTCATGGACTCCATAGAGCGCTTCACGTAGGAGGCCGGGTCCTTCTTCCGGAGGTCCAGGGCCTCTTCGTAAGACATGCCACCGGGGACGTATCCGTCAAGTGGGTCGTGTGCCGAGGTCTGGTCCGTTACCACGTCGGGGACGACTCCCATGTCCAGAAGGGCCTGGTGCGTTTCGCTTGCGTTACCCAGAACCGCGATGGAGAGGGGCTTCCCCTCTTCGAGGGCGAACCGGGCCATGGACACGGCTTCTTCGAGAGAACCGGCCTTGCAGTCCACATATCCGGTATCAAGACGCTTTTGTATCCTGGCCGGGTCGATTTCTACGAAGATACCCACGCCGTCGTTCATGGTTACGGCAAGGGGTTGGGCGCCGCCCATCCCTCCCAAGCCTGCCGTCAAGACGAGTTTGCCCCTGAGTGAGCCGCCGAACTTCATGTTGGCCAGGGAAGCCAGCGTCTCATAGGTTCCCTGAAGTATGCCCTGGGTACCTATGTAGATCCAACTTCCGGCCGTCATCTGGCCGTACATGGTGAGGCCCTTCTCCTCCAGGTCCCAGAAGTTCTCCCAGGTGGCCCAAGCGGGGACCAGCATGGCGTTGGAGATGAGGACGCGCGGGGCCAGGCGGTGGGTCGGGAATACCGCTACGGGCTTGCCTGACTGTACCAGAAGAGTCTCTTCGTCGCCGAGATTTCTGAGGGCGTTGGAAATGGCGTCGAAGCATTCCCAGTTGCGGGCAGCCTTGCCTGTCCCGCCATAGACGATGAGGTCATCCGGCTTTTCGGCGACCTCAAGGTTGTTCATGAGCATTCTCAGGGCAGCTTCCTGCTGCCACCCTTTGCACGAAAGGGCAGTGCCCCTGGGGGCTTTAATATCTCTCCTGGCCATTGACGGAGACCTCGCTTTCTCTGGACTCGATGGGGATGAATAGGCGGCCGCCGGTCTCCCGCGCACGAACCCACGGGAGGCGCGGCCGGACCTCAACACTATGTCCCAATGAAATTCTTTACCGCTTCCATAACTCCTTCAGCGTAAGTGCCGGAAGCGACGTAGGACGCGACCGCTTTGGCCTCCTGGCATCCATTGCCCACGCAGGCGCTCCGGCCGGCCCAGGACAACATATCCAGATCGTTGAGACCGTCGCCCACGGCCAACACCCTGTCAGGGCCGATACCGTAAGAACCGGCCAAGAACTCAAGGGCAGAAGCCTTGGACACGCCCGGTGCCTGGAATTCAATGAGGTGAGGCAGGCTCCTGATCACCGTAAGCTTGGCCGACCAGCGTCTCCGGAACAGTTCCAGGAGCCTTGGGGCCTCGCTCGCTTGTGCCCTTACGGCGATCTGGGTCGGCGATACGCCGAGAGGCTCCAGCGAAGGCACCACCCGGATGTCGAAGGAGATACTCTCCGAGTAGGCGATCGTCTCAGGTCCCTCCCATTCCGTGAGGATGTCCTTGCCGGACAGATAATAGAAAGGAAGATTCAGGGAACGGAGTTCCCGGGAGACGGCCCTTGCCAGTTCCGCATCAATTATCTTTTCGTAGATGGGTTCGGCCCCCACGGCTGCCACCCGCGCCCCGCCGTTTGTGATCACGGGCAGAGAGATGCCGAGGCATTTCACGTACTCCACCACGGCGCCGTAGACCCTGCCGGTGGCCACGGTAATCCCGATGCTGTGACTCCTAGAGAAGTCTGCCACTTTCTTTGCCTTGTCAATCCCGGTCCCTCCGGGTCCCAACAGGGTCCCGTCAAGGTCGCAGACCACGAGAGATACCGGTCTTCTATCTTTCTTTGTCATGCGCATACCTTCATGTGAGCATCTCCATTGAGTATCTCCATTGAGCATCTCCATGTGTATTCCGCTATCTGAGATTGAGTATTTTCGGTCCGAGCCGCTCTACTTGAGCCACCAAAGCCGAGGCCGTGAGTGCCGCGTTGTCCCTGGAGTCCTTACCCGGCGCCACTTCGCACACACACCAGACCATGTCGCCTTCGACGACAAGAGTGCCCGGTCCTTTGGGAGAAGCGTTCCGTTCTTCCAGATATGTAGTGAGCCTCTCGCGGAACGGCTCGCCCGGGTATCCCCTGATCACCGGGATTCTCAATAGGACTCCGGAGGGGGTCACGGTCACGTGGACCTCAGAGTGGTCTTTGACCAGCCGGATGTATTCTGGAAAACGCCTAACGGAAAACCCGCTCCGGCGAAACGCCTCTTCGTATTCTTGGAAGAGACCGGTATCTACAGGAATCGCTCATCCACCTCCGGGATCATTGGTCCGGTTGATGCTCCAGAGGCCCCGAATATATACTTCTCGAGTAAGGGGGCGCGACTTGGACGGAATCACTCTCTATGCTATACGTTCCGAGATTGCCGGATACCTGCCGCTAAAAGTGCAGAAAATCCATGAGCCGGCGCCGAAAGAGCTGGTGATATCGGTTTGGAACGCTTCCGTTCGAGACCGGCTCGTCGTGTCTTTGGAGGCGAACCGCCCCTTCATTGGTTTCTCCGATGAACGAAAAGAAAACCCCGCCGTGCCTCCCGGTTTCTGTCTGGGACTGCGCAAACGCCTTGAGGGCGGGAAACTGACCTCTATCGGCCAGCACGGCCTCGACAGAGTCCTATACCTGGAGTTTCTGGGCCACGACGACTTCGGCAACTCTGCACCGTATGTCCTGATCGTGGATATGGCTGGCCGCGGCCAGAACATTGGGTTGTACAAGGATGGCGTCCTGGAAGTAGCCGCCGTCCCTCCGACCGGCGATCGGTTTGTACGCGGCAGTCCCTACAAGCCGCCGCCGGGCGACCGGCTGGACCTCACCCGGGTCGAGAGCGAGGATGACATTATCGGAGCCCTCGAAGCTGCCCGTTCCCGCTTGAGCGGTGGGCGGCAGCCCGGCTCGTTGGAGCTCCTACGGTCGGCGGTGGAAGGTATGGGCAAGGACCTAGCGGTCAGCACCCTTGTCGCCGCAGGGATTGACGCCGCCCTCCCCGTGACGGATGAGTCCCTAGGCGACATTGCCCGGGCGCTCGTGGAAGTCTCGGCTCGGCTGACGGCCTCCGCCTACTACCCGGCCATCTACGAGGGAGCGAGGGGCTTGCCCGTGTTCCATGTCCTTCCCCTTCTACAATATCGCGTTCAAGAGGAGTACCGGTCTGTCCTTGACGGGTGCCGGGCGCTCAGGCGGCTGGAGAGCCGGATCTCCGCCGGGGCCTCGGCCCGAGCTTACGTTGAGTCACTGTATAAGAAAGTGGAGAAGAAGCTCGAGTCACGGTACCAGGCACAACTCCGGGATTCGGCCCAGGCGCAGGACTACGTGAAGTACAAAGTGTGGGCGCGGCTCCTCGACTCCAGTGGCGTGAGGACTCCCCCCGGACATACCGAAGTCCGTTGCACGGACTATTACCGGGACCCGCCTCACGATGTGACGGTCCCATTGGACCCCAGGTATTCGGCGAGGGACAACGCAAGGAACTACTGGAACAGGTACGCCAAACTGAGCCGGGCCCAGGAAGTCTTGGAGAAATCTCTGGCAAAGACGAAAGCCGAACTCGAGAGGCTGTCTGAGGCAGCTTCTGCCCTTAGGGATGGAGGCGATCTTGAGGCCCTTGCGAGGGCGGCTTCCATGATTGAGTCTCTGGCCAGGAGGAACGCTATCTCCTTCAGGCGTCCCCCCTCGCTGGCTTCGCTGGCTGCCTACCAGGCTGAAAAGCCCAGGAGAGAGGGAAGCAGCGCTCCGCCCAGTCCACGCGGCCGTCCTGAGATCGAGACCGTTGAAGGCAGGAATGGGGCGGTCTATCTGATCGGGGGCAACGCGCGCGAAAACGACTACCTGATCACCAAACTCCGAAAGCCCGGCGACATCTGGTTCCACGTCAAGAATGCCAAGGGAGCCCACGTGCTCCTGCGTCCGGGAGAGACCGTGACCGATGAAGACATCCTGACGGGCGCCAGGCTTGCCGCCGAGAGATCGGAAGCGCGGGAGGCGTCCAAAGTCGAAGTAGATTCGGTGGACGCGTCCCGGCTCAGAAAGCCCCGGGGTGGGCCCCCGGGTTTCGTCACCTATACCGGCCAGAGGACGGTAGTGGTCTCCTTAAGGTAGAGTGAATCTATCCCTTCCATGCAGCCCCGACGAGGCTCGTGAGATCCCGGATGCCTTCTTCGCGACAATACGTCTCCAGGTCTTCCATGATCTTCCTCGGGAAGAGCGGGTCGACCAGCAGAGATGATCCGATGCCCACGGCCGAAGCACCGGCCATCATGAACTCGAGGACATCGCGGTAAGACGATACTCCGCCCATCCCGATGATGGGAGCCTGTATCGCCTGGGCCACCTGGTATACGCAACGCAAGGCCACCGGCTTTATCGCAGGACCCGAAAGGCCGCCGGTCACGTTGCCCAGTACCGGTCGCCTGGTCTTCACATCGATCGCCATCCCGACAAGAGCGTCTATGAGAGAAAGGATGTCGGCTCCTCCCTCGACCGCGGCCCTCGCTATCGCCACTATGTCCGATGAATTGGGGGTCAGTTTGACGATGAGGGGGCCCTTCCATGTCTTCCTGACTGCCAGAGTAGCCCGGTACGCGGAGCGGGCGTCCATCCCGAAGGTCAACCCGCCCGCGGCGACGCTAGGGCGGGAGATGTTCACTTCGAGGGCGCTTACCCCCTCAACATCCGCGAAGACAGCGCCCAACTCCGATAACTCCTCATACGAGTCGCCGGAAACGTTGACGATGATGGGGACCCCAAATTGCATGAGCCACGGGATTTTCTCCCGGGCCACAACCCGGGCTCCCGGGTTCTCCAATCCTATGGCGTTCAGCATCCCAGACGGGGTCTCTGAGACATGCGGGGGCGGGTTTCCTGCCCGGGGCTTGAGCGTGGTGCCTTTCACCGTCACCGCTCCAAACCAGCGGATGTCACCTAAACGGGCATACTCTTCTCCGTAGCCGAAGACACCCGAAGCCGCCACCAGCGGGTTTCTAAGCCGGATCCCGCCCAGTTCGGTCGTGAAGGTCGTCATGCCTCCTCACCCTCGTCCGTCCCTTGCATGCGGGTGCGCTTATTCGTGGTCCTTCTCCTCGGCGATGACCACCTCGTCGAGGCCGTCTATCTCCTCGACCTTCACATGGATGACCTCTTTGCTCGAAGTGGGGACGTTCTTTCCCACATAGTCCGCACGAATGGGAAGCTCCCGGTGGCCCCTATCGATCATGACGGCTACCTGGATGTTCTGTGGTCGTCCCAGGTCGATGAGGGCGTCCAGCGCTGCACGAATAGTCCGGCCGGTGTAGAGCACGTCGTCAACCAACACGACTCTCTTCCGGGCCACTTCCACCGGCATTCTGGTGGCTTCGACGTGGGGTTGCGTGAAGCGGAGAGTCAGGTCATCCCTGTAGAGAGTAATGTCGAGCTCGCCGACCGGAACATCTACACCCTCAACTTCCTTGAGTGCCGTAGCCAGCCTTTGCGCCAAAGGATAGCCGCGTCTGTGAATCCCGACAAGTATTACATCTTCCAGGCCTTTGTTTCTCTCGACGACTTCATGGGCGATGCGTACCAGAGCCCTTCTCATCGCCTCCCGGTCCATAATCTGAGCCTTTTCCATGAGTTCCATTGATAGAGACCTCCCCTTGTATGTTTGACTTCACGCTCAACAAAAAAACTCCGCGCGGCTCCAGCCTACGGAGTTCTGCTACCACACATTATGTTGACCCTACGGGATTCTGACCGGGTCATAGAGCGCCTCCTTCTCGCCTCACCGGGCCGGAGTTAAAGGAATTGCTTCGGACTTCTTGTCCGAGGTGGATCATAGTCCAAGCGTGGAAAACCCGTCAAGTTGTTTTGTTGACTTTTGCCTTGGCGACGTTTGTATATGGCCTTTGTTCTGCACGCCGGCGCGGGAATGCAAACGCTTCGTTATTCTGCCGGCCGTATTTTACGATACAAGAGATGGCGCATGCGGACATACCCGGGAGGCAGAGAGACATTCATGGTGACACTAAAGCAAGTAATGCAGGCAAGAGACAGGATATCCCGCGGCATAGTGAGGACCCCCGTCATACCGTCGAATTTTCTATCGGACGTCACGGGCGCCCGGGTGTTTCTCAAACTCGAGTGCCTCCAAAGGTTGAACTCTTTCAAGATCAGAGGCGCGCTCAACAGAGGTATGCTCATGACTCCTGAAGAGCGGGCCCGAGGGCTGGTGGCCGCCTCATCGGGCAACCACGGGGCAGCGGTCAGCTACGTTGCCAACCTGCTGGGCGTGCCCGCAAATGTGTACGTACCCAGAGGGACGCCGGAGGTAAAAACCGACAAGATCAAACGCTATGGGGCGGCCCTCCACGTTGAGGGGAACGGGTACGATGAGGCCTACTCTCTTGCCGTCCTGCATTCAAAGCGTACCGGCAAGGTCTTTCTCGATCCCGCATCAGATGAAGTCGCCGTAGCCGGACACGGGACGATAGGACTCGAACTCATTGAAGACATCCCGGCGGTGGACGCAGTCTTGGTGCCCGTAGGAGGAGGCGGCCTCATCACGGGCATCAGCACCGCGGTCCGGGCCATACGGTCATCGGTGAATGTTGTAGGCGTTCAGACCGAAGCGTGCCCGGCGATGGCCGCGGCGCTATCGGACAACGTGTTCTACGAGGAATTCCCCTCTGAAGAGTCCATATGTGACGCGGTCACCGGCGGGATCGGAAGGCTCGGGTATGAGAGCGCAAGACAGTGTATCGACTACATCGCGGTAGTCTCCGAGGACAAGGTGAAAGAAGCCGTCTCAGAGCTCCTGCGTCGCGACAAGGTCGTCGCGGAGCCATCCGGCGCCCTCGGCGCCGCTTATCTCCTCGGTTCCGGCGATCGCTTCCGGGGGATGACCGTCGCGGTGGTCATCTCCGGCGGCAACATTGAATTCGAGTTGCTGCGTGAACTCATGGGCGCAAGTCCGGGGTATGGTCCTTAGAAACCGGCTCTCTCCCGCCGCTCCCGCAGGAGAATCAAGAAATCCCCGACTGCCGAGATACCGAAGATGAGTACAACCCCAACGTCAACTAAGCTCACCGGCCGGCCAAGAGATCGGTAGATGATGATCCGGCTGAGCCCTGAGCCGACGAGGGACAGGTAGAAAAGAAGGGCAACAAGCCGGTTTTCCTTGAATTTGACCAGCATCAGGATTCCGAAAAGGACAGCCATTCCCGAAAACACAGCCGGCAATTTGGTCATGAGGGCACCCCCTGTGAATCCAATTAGGCGGAAGCGCTCCAAAGACCTTCAAAGCGTGCGGCGCACCTTCTCTTTGATAGCCTGAAGGCGCTTCAAGGCGACGGCGAAACTGGATGTTGCGGCAAAGGTCAGGGTTTGAGACGATGAGTGAGCGGCCAGAACCCCCAACGGCAGCAAGAGGCACGCCAACACCGCGCTCCTATCGTGGTCGCGGAAGAGGAGATACGCCAATCCCCAGAGCGCCATTCCTACGGCTATCATCGGCAACTGCGCAAGGGCGAGGCTTCCTCCGATGAGGGTTGCGAGACCGCCGCCTCCCCGGAAGCGCAGCCAGACGGGCCAGTTATGGCCTGCAATGGCGAACGCCGGACTCAAGTACTTGACTAAGGGAACCGATGAGAGACTTCCGATCGAAGCGGCCAGATAGCCCTTTCCCATATCCCCCAGAAAGGTGAGCGCGCCCGGCAGCCACCCTACGTGAAGGGTTACGTTGGTGGCTCCTGCGTTGCGAGACCCTATGTGTCGGATATCGCGACCATCGAACAGCCTTGTCAGTAGGAATGAATTGGGCACCGATCCGATCAAGTAGGCAAGACCCAGAACCCAAAGCATCGCGTCATCCTCCTTCCGCGACTCGCCATCGCCGCAAGCAGACGTCCGTAGGCAAGCGAATTTCACTCGAGGTAAGGAGTAGCGTTTCCCTGTCACAGGGCGCCGATTCTAAGCAGGGGATCGTTCGACACGCGTGGAGCGTAATCCTCCCCGTCGTCCCGTCCCTACGCCTCGCAGGCTTCCGCGGGTTGAGGATGCTTGACCAGTGATTTGCTGCGCCAACTCCCCCGACGGTACCATAGATAGTTGGCGACGGCGCCCGTTATCCATGCGAAAAGGAGCGAGAAGAAAATCGATTCGGGCGCGCCGTTGGGATTCGCCGGGCTCCTCGTCATGGAGGCAAGCGCGTATGCGACCGGCACTCGGACGCACGTTGTGGTGATGAGCGAGATCCACATTGAGGGCATGGTATCTCCCGCGCCCCTCATGATGCTGCCGAACACTTGAGATACTGCAAGCGCAAGGTATCCCACCGACAGAATGCGGATCTGGCGGGTCCCAAGGGCGATGATCTCCTCCGTGGTCGTAAACATCCGTATGAGGGTTCCTCCGAAGAGGAGCAGCAGGGTAACCAGGACTGTCGCGGCGGTAAGGCTCAGTCTTAGAGCATCTCTAGTCCCCTGGGCTACGCGGTCCATCCGGTTGGCGCCGATGTTCTGGCCGACAAACGTCGCCACGGCCATGCCGAAGGTGAACGAAGGCATCACGGCAAAACCGTCGATCCTCATAACGGCAGTATTGCAGGTGACAACACGGTATCCCATGCTATTGGTGAGCGACTGGACGAACACCATGGACATAGAGAAGATGGCCTGAGTCATCCCCGCGGGCATACCCAGACGGAGCAATTGGGCCACGAACTTCTTGTCCGGCAAGATGGTTTCCCTGCTTATGTTCACGATGTCTTTCATCTGATTGAGTTTCCAGAGGCAGAACACGGCGGATACCCCCTGCGAGAAGATGGTGGCTATCGCCGCCCCTGCGACGCCCATGCCAAGACGTGAGACCATCCACACATCCAAGGCGGTGTTCAGGACAGATGAGAGCAACAATGTCAGGAGGGGGAAGGTGGAATTGCCAAGTCCCCTCAATATGCCCGAAGTGATGTTGTACATCCCTGCGGCCAAAATTCCTCCAAAGATGATGGTCAGGTATGACTTGGCCATGTCGAACGTCTCTTCAGGTGTGTTGATTAGTCTGAGCAGCGAACCGGCAGAGGTAACCCCGATAGTTGTTATCATGAGAGACGCGATGACGAGCAAGGTAAGGGCATTGCCGACTGATTTTGAGAGAGATTCTTTGTCTTTGGCGCCGAAGTACTGGGCCACCATGATGCCTGCGCCCGTCGCGATGGCCATGAAGAGCACAAGCAGCAGATTGATGATAGGCATAGAAGCCCCCACTGCCGAGAGGGCCTTGTCGCCTACATACCTGCCGACCACGATTGAGTCTACGGTCGCGTACAGCTGCTGGGCGAAGTTCCCGATGAGAAGCGGTACGGAGAACCTCAGTAAATTACTCATGGGCCGTCCCTGGGTCATGTCCTGAGCGCCGAATAGTGATGAGATTCGTTTGAGCATGTCTTGCCCACCCTCTACAAGGAATGCACTTAGACATTCTCCCTGATTTGAGGCGCAAAAGGCAATACTTTGGCATGAACGTCTTGGCATGGGCGGCTCTTATCTCGGGTGCGCGCGCCCGCTTTCAACTGCTCTGTCGCGAAGCCAGCGGACCGGCGCGTGCAGCTCTTCCGGTTGGGGCAGGCTTGGCTCTGTTCCTTCGCCATTCAGGCTCTCCGGTTCCAGGTCTTCCGGCCGGAGCCGCCACTCCCAGTTCCCTTCGGCAGTTCCGGGGGTGTTCATCCGGGCTTCGCTGCCCAGGCCGAGGACGTCCTGTAAAGGGATGATCACCCATTTGGCATCACTCATATAGATCCTCCGGAGGATCCCGCGGGCCACTGCTCTTCTCTCTTCGGAAGACAGGCCGTCCACGTCCGTTTCTCCCCCGCACCAGCCTATCAGGGTGTCGTTGTCGTGGGTCCCGGAGTAGTAGACGCAGTTCTCCCCGTTTTCGCTGAGTCCGTCATGCAGGCCGTCCCCGCTCTCCCCTTCTCCGCCGTAGCCGGTGCCGGAGCCGTCGCCGGCGTCGCCAGCGCGGCATGCGTCATCCGGCGAGACCTCAAACTGAAAGATCCTCATCCCGGGAAGCCCCAGGATGTTTCTCAAATTCCTCACTTCGGGCGTGATGTATCCCAGGTCCTCGGCAATGAACGGAAGGTCGCCGAACTCTTCTTGCAGCGCCTCGAAAAAGCGCTTTCCGGGGCCCTTCAGCCAGCGCCCATTCTCGGCGGTTGCCTCGCCTGCAGGCACTTCCCAAAACCCTTCAAACCCTCTGAAATGATCAAGTCGTACATAATCGTAGAGCTCCATCGTGCGCCTGATACGGTCTTTCCACCACGCGTAGCCGTCTTTCTCCATTTCGCTCCAGTTGTATACCGGGTTTCCCCAGAGCTGGCCCGTGACGCTGAAGTAGTCGGGAGGGACGCCGCCCATGGCCGCAGGCCGGCCTGTCTCGTCGAGTTTGAACAAGCGCCGGTTCGCCCAAGTGTCGGAGCTATCGGCGTCCGCGTAGATGGGTATGTCGCCTACTATTCGGATACCCTTCCGGTTTGCGTAGTCTTTGAGGGATTTCCACTGACGCTGGAAGATGTATTGAAGGAAGCGCTGGTACTCGACCTCCATGGCCAACTCGGCGTCTCCCGCGGTCACCGCCTTTATGGTTCTCCGGGCAAACCGCTCATTCCACTCCACCCAAGGAAGTCCGTTGTTTCGCTTCCTGAGCGCCATGAAGAGGCTGTAGTCGTCCAGCCACGCCCGGTTCTTCCGGACGAACGCCCGAAACGAAGCTCTCTCGGAGCCGCCCTCCCGCCCGTCCGCCTCCCCGGCAAGTCTCTCCCGGAATCTGGCCCATGCCCTCCGGAACAGCCGCTCTTTGACGTCTCCCGCCAACCGGTAATCGACTCGCCCGGTCGGCAGGCCGCGGCCGCGTTCATCCAGACGCTCCAGGCCCTCGCAGAGATCCTCCTCGGTAAGAAGGCCGTCTTGGAGGAGCAGGTCGGGGCTTATGAGGAGCGGGTTTCCAGCCATCACCGATGGACTGGAATAAGGCGAATTTCCACGTCCGGCGGGATTCAGGGGGAGGACCTGCCAGAGGCTCTGTCTCGCTGACGCCAGAAAATTCACGAATCGTCTGGCCTCCTCCCCCATGTCTCCGATCCCCCAACGCGACGGAAGCGAGGTGAGGTGCAGCAGAATCCCGCAGGAACGCCGGGAAAACGGCACGGCGCCGGGGCGTTTCTTAGGTTTCGTCCTGCGGATGTAGTAGACTTTCGCCTCCAAGGGCTCGAGAGAACAGCCGATGGCAGAGCCGCTCGGGTCGGGGGACACCACTTGACCTGAAAGGAGTTCGAAGACCGACACGTTGTCCTGAGAGCCAACTTGGCCCTGGGGTTCTGGCGAAGGCGGGTAGGCGGTGATCCCACCAGGGGCCGGCACGACCCGGTCTTCGTCGCCTCCAAGAGTCTTTTTGGGTACAGGCGCCAGTGACAGGACGAACTCTCTTCGCTCGAAGGGGTTCCTGTTGACGCAGACGATGATCTCCTCGTCGCCGGCGCCATGCTGTCCGCCATCCTGTCCGCCATCCTGTCCCTTGCCCCTTCCCATCGAGCGGTTCTCATGTGCGCCCGCACTGGAGTCTCCTGCAGAGTCTCCTAGACATGTCCCGACACTCGCCTTGCGGCTACGAAATCCAAGCACATCGTCTCCGACGCTGAACGGCCAAAACCTTCCATCCCTAAGGACGTCGTACTCCTTCCGAAGCCGGATCATCCTCTTGTGCCATTCGAGGATCTGGCGGTCTTCGCGTCCCCAGGGATAGGTCCCACGGTTGTACGGGTCGGAATAACCCTCCATCCCTGCTTCGTCCCCGTAGTAGACGCAGGGGACACCCGGTAGGGTCATCTGCAGCAAGACCATGAGTTTGAGCCTCCTCACGGCCCACTCACGGGCAGGTGCCGACAGCCTGTATTCTTCTCTCTCGACCGGCGTCAGGCTACCTTCTGCGGGTGCGTCACCGAGCAGGGTGAGTACCCGGATCCTGTCGTGGCTTCCGATAAGGTTCATCGTTGCCCGGAAATTCTCCGGCGGGTAGTTTTCGTAGAGGCTCATCATGCGGGCGACGGCAACCCCGGCGTTTTCCCGTCCCAGCATGTACTTGAGAAGGATGTCCCGGAGCGGGTAGTTCATCACCGAGTCCAGCTCTTCCCCCAGGAAGTACTCACGCCGTTCGCCGTAGCTTATTTTGTTGCTGGCGTCCTCCCAGACCTCTCCGATAAGCACCGCTTCCGGGTCGGTCTCCTTCACTGCCCGCCTGAGGCGCCTCAGGAATTCGTCGGGCAGCTCGTCGGCCACGTCCAGACGCCAGCCTCTCGCCCCCTTTCTCAGCCAGAACCTGGCAACGCCTTTCTCCCGCCCCAGGATGAACTCTTGATAGGTCGGCTCCATCTCATCTACGTTAGGGAGGTCTTCTTCGCCCCACCAACAGTCGTACCGGCCCCCGGGACACTCCAGCCTGTACCATGGGTAGTACGGAGAGATCTCCGCCTGGAAGGCCCCTAATTCCGGATAATGACCGTACCTGTTGAAGTATCGGCTGTCGGCCCCGGTATGGCTGAAGACGCCGTCGAGTATGACGGATATTCCCCTTTTTTCGGCCTCCATGGTAAGGCGGATAAAAGTCTCCAGGTCTCCGTACATCGGATCGATCTTGTGGTAGTCGCCTGTGTCGTATTTGTGGTTGCTTGCTGCCTCAAAGATGGGGTTAAGGTAGATCACGCTTACCCCCAGCTCCTCCAGGTACGGGAGCTTGGCGATGACACCCAAGAGATTGCCGCCAAAGAAGCTCCATCGCGTCACTCTGCCCCGTTCGTCCCTTATGTAGAACGGAGTATCGTCCCAATGGGCGTGGATGAGGCTTTTCTTCTTGGGATTCAGGACCTTGCCCTGGGGACACCCGTTGTGAAACCGGTCCACGTAGATCTGATACATAACCCCGCGTTTGAACCAATCCGGTACGGCGCTTCGCCTGTAAACGGTGATCTGATAAGGAGGGCACCCGGGTGCGGGAGCGGGATGCGTGTGAGAATAGCGGGCGTCCCCCCATCGTGGCAGCGAACAGAGAACCCCTACCCCGCCGAGACGGGCGGAATTGTTGTGGTAGTAGTAGGTCGTGTCGCCCGCGATGAGCTTGAAGTAATACCAAAGTAGGCCGGGTTCAGACGGGAGCGTGAGGGTCTTCTCGAACACAGTGCCGGTCGCAGAGTGCTGCTCAAAGAGCCCTTGAGATTGATCGGACCCGGTCCGGCATGTCGACCGGGTTCCAAGGAGGCTCCGGTCCAAGGCACTGCGCGAAAGGTCTTCATGGTGAACCGGTTGCATCAAGTGAATGGTCTCGGCTCCCGTCCGCTCCTCGCGGGCGCACAGGAAGCACTGGTGAACGGACTCATGGCTTCCGGTCATCAACCGGAGAGTGACCGTGTCGCCGCAGGGACGGGCACCGAAAGGGTCGCGAAATCGCCGGTCATGAGAGTCGTGATACGCTCCGAGCGGCGGCCGGAAACTCTGCCTCGCCTGTCTTTCCGCCTCTATTTGCGGTGATTTTCCGTTGGTACCGTGGCTTAGGTGCATAGGTCTATGGTTTGCAGGGACCAAACCGGAAATGCCTGAACGTGAGACTCCGGCAGGATTCAGGACGCCGGACGAGGCGATCTGGTATCATGTGCTAGTGGATAGATGAGTTCGAAGACCCAGGGTCAAAGGGGGGCCAAGGGATGGACAGGCGGATAGCGATGATCGCGATAATAGTGGAGGACCGGGGGTCGGTGGCCAAACTCAACGATATCCTGCACCGGCATGGCGAGTACATAATCGGGAGAATGGGCATCCCCTACGACAAACGGAAGATTTCGCTCATCAGCATAGCGATCGACGCCCCTGCCGACATCATCAACGCGCTTTCCGGCCAACTCGGCATGCTGCCGGGTGTCACGGCCAAGACTCTCTATGCGAAGACCGGTCGCAACGATGCTGAAGAGCCTGGTAGATAAGCTGGAAGCATCCCGGTGCCTGACGGGAGCCGAGTTCGAGAGGCTCATCGCCGGTAGGACGCCTGAACTGGCCGCGTACTTGTTCGCGAAGGCGCGCAAAATCCGAGAGCGGTACTACGGCCGGAGAGTCTTTATCCGCGGGCTCATCGAGTTCACCAGTTACTGCCGCAACAACTGCCTCTATTGCGGTCTCCGTAGAGACAATCGAGACGCAGAGCGGTACAGGCTCACTGAGGATGAGATCTTGGAGTGCTGTTCCGAAGGATACTCGCTAGGGTTCAGGACCTTCGTCCTTCAAGGTGGCGAGGACCCCTACTATACCGATGCCCTGCTCTGCGACCTGATACGCGCTATCAAGAAGGGCTTCCCCGATTGCGCGGTCACGCTTTCCGTTGGCGAGAGGGATCGCCGGAGTTACGCGCAGCTCTTTAAGGCCGGCGCTGACCGCTACTTGCTACGCCATGAAACGGCAGATGACGAGCATTTCGGTACGTTGCATCCACCATCGCAGTCACCGGCGAACAGAAAGCAGTGTCTCTGGAATCTCAAGGACATCGGCTACCAGGTGGGCTGTGGCTTGATGGTAGGCTCACCGGGCCAGACTCCCAGACACCTTGCCCAGGATATGCTGTTCATGCAGCGCCTGCAGCCTCACATGGTCGGGATAGGACCGTTCATACCCCACCATGCGACGCCTTTTGCCGGCCAGCCCGGCGGGACGCTGGAACTCACGTTGTTCATGTTGGGGCTCACCCGGCTGATGCTACCTAGTGTCCTGCTCCCTGCGACAACGGCTCTGGCAACCATCGACCCCAAGGGTAGGGAACTAGGCATCCTTGCCGGAGCCAATGTGGTTATGCCCAACCTTTCGCCTGCCGCCGTGAGGGCCAAGTATCTCCTGTACGACAACAAAGCGTCATCGGGAGCCGAGTCTGCCCAATCGCTGCAGGAACTGAAGGAGGTGATGGACTCCATCGGCTACAGCGTGGTTGTGGACCGCGGCGATTTCGTCCCTGTCCGGCCACAGGCCTGAAAACGGCCAATCACACCTACTGACCGGGAAGGCACGACCTGACCGGTAAGAAAGGAAGGTCCTAGAATGCGTGAGTTTGGAGATCCTCTGTTGCATCGATCCGGTGACGGGTCGCTCCCCAAATACGAACCCAAGTCCACTAAAGCCGAGGAATTCATCTGCCACGATGAGATCATGGACACCCTGGCCTACGCCCGGGAGAACCGGACCAACGCCTCGCTCATAGACGCCATCATCGAGAAGGCAAAGCTCGGAAAGGGTCTTGACCACCGTGAAGCCGCCGTGCTCCTAGACTGTTCAATCGAGGATAAGAACCGTGAAGTCTACCGGCTTGCGGAGCAACTCAAGAAAGACATCTACGGAAACCGCGTCGTCCTGTTCGCCCCTCTTTACCTCTCCAACTACTGTATCAACGGCTGCGTATACTGCCCGTATCATACGACCAACAAGCATATTCCACGAAAAAGGCTCACCCAGGAAGAGATACGGCGTGAAGTCATCGCGTTGCAGGATATGGGGCACAAGAGACTGGCTCTTGAAACGGGAGAACATCCGGTACACAGTCCAATCGAGTACGTCCTGGAAAGCATCGAGACGATCTACGGCATAAGGCACAAGAACGGCGCTATCCGGAGGGTCAACGTCAACATCGCGGCTACGACGGTCGACAACTACAGGAAACTGAAAGAGGCAGGTATCGGGACCTACATCCTCTTTCAGGAAACCTATCACAAGAAGAGTTACGAACGGCTTCACCCGTTTGGGCCGAAACATGATTACGCCTACCACACCGAAGCCATGGACAGGGCCATGCAGGGCGGCATTGACGATGTCGGGCTTGGAGTGCTTTTCGGCCTGGAGCACTACAGGTACGACTTTGTGGGACTCCTTATGCATGCCGAGCACCTGGAGGCGGTCTACGGTGTTGGTCCCCACACCATCAGCGTCCCGAGGATATGCAAGGCCGACGACATCGACCCAAACGTGTTCGACAACGGGATTGACGACGACACCTTCGCCAAGATCGTGGCGTGCATCCGGGTTGCCGTCCCCTACACCGGGATGATCATTTCCACGAGGGAGAGTCCCAAGACCCGCGGGCGCGTCCTCAGGCTCGGGATAAGCCAGATAAGCGGTGCCTCCAGGACAAGCGTCGGTGGTTACGCAGACGGTGAGCCCGAGGGAGAAGACTCGTCCCAGTTTGAGGTGAGCGACAGGAGGACGCTGGACGAAGTTGTCTGTTGGCTCATGGAACTCGGCTACGTCCCCAGTTTCTGTACGGCATGCTACCGCGAGGGGAGGACCGGCGAGACGTTCATGGGCATCGTGAAGAGCGGGAACATCCACAAGCGCTGCCATCCCAACGCTCTCATGACCCTCAAAGAGTATCTCATGGACTATGCGTCGCCGGAGACCAAACTGACGGGCGAGCACCTCTTGCATCGTGAGGTGGAGGAGATCAAGGATCAAAGGCTCCGGGATATCGTCCGGAGAAATTTGGCCGAGATCGAGTCCGGCGGGCGGGATTTTCGGGTCTAGGAGGCTATTTTGACTGATTAGGAGGGTCAACAGGTGAGCCTGAACAGCACACCCTCGGCTATGAGAGTCCATATCGGCTTTTTCGGGAAGCGCAACACCGGCAAGTCAAGCCTGATGAACGTGGTTACGGGGCAGAACGTCGCCATTGTCTCGGGTGTGAAGGGCACTACGACGGATCCCGTTTTCAAATCCATGGAAATCCTCCCTATAGGGCCGGTGACTTTGATAGACACGGCCGGTCTGGACGATGACGGGGAAATCGGAGCCCTTCGCGTGAAGAAGACCTACCGGGTGTTGAACAAAACCGATATCGCGGTCCTGGTTGTAGACGCTTTCGAAGGCTTGACGGCGTATGATGAGCAGATTATCAGGCGGTTTCGTGACAAAGGCATCCCCTACATCGTCGCCTACAACAAGTCCGACCTCCTGATGACTCACGTCATGCCTCACGGCTCCGGGTCCGCTCATGATCCCCTCGGGGCTCATGAGATATGGGTCAGCGCCAAGACAGGGATGAACGTAGGAACCCTTAAAGAGCTTATCGCCCGGAAGGCCCGCCAAGAAACGCGGTCACGTCCAATCGTGTCGGACCTGGTCTCTGCGGAAGATCTTGTAGTCCTCGTTGTCCCTATAGATGAGGGATCGCCCAAGGGCAGGCTAATCCTACCGCAGCAGCAGACCATAAGAGAGCTGCTTGAGGTAGGGGCCATTTCAGTGGTGGTGAAGGACACGGAGTTGGGGGCCACCCTTCCCTGCCTGGCCAAGAGTCCGCGCCTCATAATCACCGATAGCCGCGTGTTCTCACGGGTATCGGCCGTGACGCCCGAAGACGTCTATCTGACGTCTTTCTCAATATTGTTCGCAAGGCATAAGGGGTATCTTGACCAGTTGGCCGGAGGGGCCTACGCCCTGGCTTCCCTCAAGGAGGGGGATACGGTACTGATATCGGAAGGATGCACCCACCACCGGCAGTGCAACGACATCGGTACCGTGAAGATGCCGGAGTGGATCCGGACCTATACCGAGAAAAACACCGGAGGCAACCTGAACTTCGAGTTCACATCGGGCGTGGACTTTCCCGAGGACCTGTCTCGATACTCGCTCATAGTCCACTGCGGCGGCTGTATGCTCACCGAGCGGGAATTCAAGTTCAGACAGGCATGTGCCAAAGACCAAAATGTGCCCATCACCAATTACGGCACGGCCATTGCCCACATGAACGGGATACTCACGCGGAGTCTGGCCATCTTTCGAGAGACGTCTGCGAGCGCATCAACGTAACAGCATACCTGTGTAACAGCATGCCAATGTAACGCGGATCGTCGATCGGTATGTTCGGCCAGGTGCGTAACAGCATGCCAATGTAGCGGCTATGCCAGGGTAACGACTATGCCACTGTAACGGCATGCCCATGTTGCGGCCATGTCAATGTAACGGCTATGCCAAGGTAACGACCGTGCCACTGTGAAGGCATTCCGAGGTAAAGTGAGGAGACCCCCTCACCGGGGGTCTTCTGAAAGAAACACTTTGGGGCTTAGGGCCTGTCCCCTGGCCGGGCCCGACTAGATCCATTGGGCGACCATTGAAGTTGAACATGAATAACGCCGACCCGCGAACGGCTCCGGGCTCACGTTCACTCTCCCGCTGCCCGAATCCCGGCCCTAATCGCTACCTCAATCGCCTTCCCGCAGCCACCGGTCCTGTAGGCCTGCGTCCAGCGGGCCTGGATACCTTCGCCGGCCGGCACAAGACCGATGATGTCCTTGCACTGAGTCGTGCCCATGGCTTCCCTGAACTCGCGGGCAACTCCCTGTCCTAAACGATAACATAGGACTTTCTTCTCATTGTCGCCTGGGTCGGTCCGCCCCACCCTAGCCCCTAAAGCCAAGATCGCGCCGGTCAGCGCACCGCAGGTCTCGCCGAGCCTTGCGACGCCTCCGCCCAATCCGGTGCCGTACGATACTTGAACCCCCATGTTCCAGTACTCTCCCAGCGCCCATAGGACTGTCTCGGCGCAGTTGAAACCTTTTCCGCGGATTTCATGGGCTCTTGCCAGGAGATCGTCAATCGGGTCTGTATTGTCCATCGCCGTCACGTGACCCACCCTTTCTCCCTACCGTACTTGGTGGCTTCCGCCTTTATCTGTCTCCTAGCCTGACCGCACTTCACGGCACTTCTCTCGTCCGCTTTCGGGGCCGTCTGTTTCCCGGGCCGTCTACTCGCCGCCCCGTTCGCCTGGCAACCCTTGTCCGCATGGTCCCTGCTCCTTGCCTGCGCGCATCATACCCTTGTCTACTTCCCGGAGAGGGAATCGATGAACCGGTCCAACACCCGGGCGACAGGCCCCATCCGTAGGTCGATGGCGCCGGAAGGGCACATTTCGTGGCAGCAATAGCATCGTATGCACCTACTATCATCGATGACTGCTTTCTTCTGAGACATGGAAATGACTTGTGGAGGACATGACCTCTGGCACACCGCACAGCCGGTGCACTTGGAGAAGTTGACCACGGGTCTTGCGGTAATAGACTTCTTCACCGCCCCGCCGAACCTGAGAAGAGACCTGTGCCGGTCACCGCCCGGCATCCGGAAATCTTTGATATTGAAGGATTCGGGGGGATCACCCAGGACCTCCACATCCCCGGAGTCCACCGCCCCAACTCCATAATCGCCGGCGGCCTTGAGGTACGGCACCACCCTAGGATCAACCCCAGCCAAGCGGAGAGCGACCGAGTCAACCGCGACCGGATCGGCAGAGGCCAGAATCGCCCCAAAAGGACGGGGCCTGCCGTGGGACGGTCCGTCACCATCCATCGCCACAACCGCGTCTAGAACAGAGACCGCCGGCCTCACGGCCGCAAGGAGGTCAAGCAGCATAAGGCCGAATTCATCCTTCTCCTGATAACGAAGGTGATACTTGGCCTTTCGAGTGCCGGGGATGCACCCAAACAGGTTCTTGACCGCCCCTGTGTACCCCATGAAGCCATGGGTCTTCATTTTGGCCACGCTCACCACCGCTGCGGCCTGGACGACAGGAAGAGCCAAGAAAAATTCTTTGCATAGTCGCCCCTCAGGCAGGCGGAACTCCGTACCCTCGTCAAATGGGATTACGCTAACGCCTGCGTCTCTACACGCCGAAGCCACACCGGATGCCTCGGCGGCCCCGAGGGTGTCTCCCCTGCCCGGACCGTCTCCGACGACTACGCTTTCGACAACCTTTTGCACCTCTGTGACCACTGCCTTCACAACCTCTGGATTGGTGGTGATGGCCAATTCTGGTCTAGAGGGTGATAGCAGGTTGGGCTTTACGAGGCACGTCCCCTTACGGGGCAACAGGCTCTCCGCTCCGCCCAATAAGTCAAAGGCTCTTTCGACTGCAGTGTGAACGACCTCCGGATCGTAGGACTCGCACCTTACCAGAGCGACAGGGACACGCGCCAAGGGACACCACTCCAACTTTGAGGATATGTCCATAGTACCACGGGCGGAGAAGTCCTGGGCCCCTCCGAAAACCGTCCCCGGGAGAGCCAAAGAGCAAGACGGTAGGATTCAGAGGATTCAAAGGTAGGGACACCTCATGTGTCCAAAGAACAGTAAGAGGCAGGATGCCGTGCCGCTTGGAAGGCCTTGGGCCGGTCAGGCGCCGGAATCATATCGAAATATCGGAAACATGCCGTAGCCGGAGGCGAACGGGTTGAGAAACGCGAGGACAGGCGAGGACGGGTTGAGGGGCACCCGTGAACTGGATGCGCACGCCGCAGGACAGGGTAAACGCACCAATGGACTGGGTAAGCGCGCTGCTACACCGGGTGCACACGCCGCAAGGCTCCGTGAACGCACCACTGAACCGGGTAAGCGCGCTGCTACACCGGGTGCACACGCCGCAAGGCTCCGCCTGGCACTCGACTGCCGTCCCAGGGTGCCACTGGGCCATTTCCCCACCCCTCTCTCGAGGCTCAAGACCATCGAGCGACACCTGGTCAAAGGCCCCCTCTACCTGAAGCGAGATGATTTGACCGGGGTCTCTCTGGGGGGCAATAAGGTGAGGGGATTGGAGTACCTGTTGGGGGAAGCTCAATCCCGGGGAGCAGATGTAGTGATAACCGGAGGAGGCCTCCAGTCGAACTTATGCTCCTTGACGGCGGCGGCGTGCGCCAAAGCCGGCTTCCGGTGCGTACTCGTCCACAACGATGTAAGGCCCGAACCAGGTGCGATAGCAGGCAATATGCTTCTCAATAACGTCTTTGGCGCGGAAGAAGTCTTCCTCGGCCAAGTGTCCGAAGAGGAACGTGCCGCGGCAATGGAGCAGGTCGCCGCCGACCTCCGCTCTCAAGGGTCCGTGCCCTACATCATCCACAATGGAGCATCGACACCGGTGGGGGCATTGGGGTACGTGGAGGCGGCTCTGGAGCTGTTGGCCCAGTCGGAAGCCATGGAACTCCACCTTGAACACGTCGCCATTGTGGGCGCCATGGGCGGTACGGCGGCAGGACTTGTCTTTGGGGTGGCCGCATTGGGCGCTCCCTTCCACGTCCACGTCATAAGTGTCGAGTATCCTGAAGACGAGCTCCGTCGCAGGATAGCAGATCTCACTGCCGGAATTGAGGACGTCCTCGGTCTCCGGCCACCTGTTTCCCCAAGCCAAGTCATGACCATCCATGACCGCTACCTCGGAGAAGGGTACGGGGTGCCGACCAGGGAGTCACGAGAAGCTGCCCGGCTGCTCGCCACCCGGGAAGGCATCATCCTCGAGAACGTATATACTTCAAAGACTCTGGCAGGGTTTCTGGACTTAGTTGCCCGCGGAGTCGACGGCCTGGACGGGGCAGCCGCGTGCTTCCACACCGGGGGTATGGCCGCGCTGTTCGCCCAAGGCCATCTCTAGCCCTCCTCCTGCGCTCGCAACCCGAGATCGCATCCCACACCCGTATCCCGCGGCCGCATCGCGAGCTCGCATGGGGGGTTAGCCACAGGGGTCGAACACTTACCTTTTGTCGGTGATCCCATTCCTAACACTTACCTTTTGTCGCCGATCCCACTCTGAACACTTACCTTTTGTCGGTGATCCCGCTCCCAACACTTACCTTTTGTCGGTGATCCCATTCCCAACACTTACCTTTTGTCGGTGATCCCATTCCGAACACTTACCTTTTGTCGGTGATCCCACTCCGAACACTCACCTTTTGTCGGTGATCCCACTCCCAACACTTACCTTTTGTCGGTGATCCCACTCCGAACACTTACCTTTTGTCGGTGATCCCACTCCCAACACTTACCTTTTGTCGGTGATCCCGCTCCCAACACTTACCTTTTGTCGCCAACCCCGCTCCCAACACTTACCTTTGGTAAGCCTACCTCACTCCCCGGGAGCCCCCGCCGACCCCAGAGCATATTATGTAAAGATCCTGATCTGGGAGTGAGGAACGGTGGATTACACATTCAACGAATACGTTGAGGGGATAAGACGGGCCATCGAGGATGAATGCAGCACAAGCGCTTTTTACCGCAGGCTGGCTGCAATGGTTCCGGGAACACTGTGCGGAGATATTTTCGCCAGAGCGGCAGCCGACGAGTACAGGCACGCGCAGATGCTGGCGGCGCTACTCAGTCACCCGACGCCCTACCGAACAGCCGAAGCGTCGTCCGCGGCAATGGCCATCTGCCCGGAGGACATTATGCGAGCCATAGATGGAGAGTTCGGGGCGATCTGCGAGTATGCGGAACTGGCCGCGATGGCCCCGACGCCACGAGCCCGATCGGTGCTGCTCAGTATCTTGGGCGATGAATACGGCCACGTCAGGATGTTCATTCTCCTGCAAGAAACCGGGCTCTGCGGGAAATAGCGAAACGCCTCCGGGGTTCCTATCCGAGCGGTTGCCATGTGCGGAACAGTGAGGTGGACCTCCGTGGGGGATGGCAAGCCGCCCCTTGCACTGTATCTAAGTCCGGCATGCGCAACTGATTCCCACAGTAACCGCGGAAGATGCCTGACGCTTACAAGGATTACCGGGTGAGGCTTAAGGAGATGGGCTACGATGTTGCTGGGATGCGAGGAATGGGGGCTGCCGAGTCCAGTGTCGACAGGTTCTCAAACCGTCTGAAGAAGCGCGGGCAGAGTT
>DUUV01000103.1 GCA_012841375.1 Candidatus Fermentithermobacillaceae bacterium | reverse complement strand
ATCCCCTTGCCTTCACCGTGCGGCTCAAATATGCTCAAAACAGACCCTCCTCCAGCATTCAACCACCTCTCCTTCGCATTTCAGTGCTCAGGAAAGATTCTTGGGTGGGGGTCAATTCCATTCCGGCGCTACGGGGTCAATTTACCATCGGCGTTGAGACAGAAGCCCGAATACAAGCGGGCCTTAGGCTACGCTTGAAGTCCAAGAAAATGTCGGCATCCCCTTGTGTGGGGATATTTTATCTTGTCCTGCTACAAACATCAAACGGTCACGATGCTGATCATCTGAAGTCTGCGAAGCACTTGCCGGCGAGATAATCCGGGAACGAGTACACGCCGGTGATCTGCAGGTAGCAGCGATCAGGGCGCTTACGCCATCCTCGGCTCAAGCCAATTCGCAGGAACACCCGGCTTGCTCCGGATAGGAATGACTTCAGGCGGCCTGACACCATCTCGTTACTGTATCCTAACGCACTTAGCCAATCTGCATAGTAACGGAAACTCAGATCGGTGACAGCAAGTCTATATGAAGCCCGCCCGTCGCTAAAGGTCATCCGGTAATCGGTCCTGTAACCATTGAAGTCAGGTCCATAGTAGACGTCTTCAATATCAGCGACCTCGATTGTGCCTAGGGAGCGGATACCTTGTCCTGACTTGAGGTACCAACCGTTATAGTGGATGATCCGAACCCCGAAAATGTCCTTCACGTAACCGTCATCCAAGCGTTCAAGCAGCTTCAGCCGGGCACCTGTGCTTAGCAGGGTCGATTCGGAAGGTTTCGAGGACAGGTCTATCACGTGGTCCTCAGTATGGGGAGGTGTTAGGTCGGGCTTTCCCAGAAAATCCAGTTTCACTTTGGAGAAGGGCCTTATGGTCGCTTTGCTCTCGTATCTCAGCCACTTCTCGGGAATGCTCCCAGTCGCGGAGACGGGCCTGACGCTGATGAGCCTGCTGGGGTAACCAGTGTACCCTGCGATACAGACGTTACCATAGCGCATACGGGTGACATCGGTGATAACTACATTCTTCTGCATGATTGGAGACCTCCGGTCTTGCTAGGTAGAGGGTTATGTACTGCAACTCCGATGCCCATGAATCAGACTAGGTGAATCACCTCCACCTCAGGGTGCTCCAACTTAATGCGTTCTGCGACGAGGCGACGGTGGCAGCGTTCAGGCTTTTCCTCGCTGCAGAGGAGGCAGGCACCATCAACTACGAGATCGGTCTCGACTGCTAGAGGAATGGCGCGCTGATCCATTAGGTCCTCGAACGCCTTGACGTAGGCGTTCCAGTCCTTAGCCTTGCGATACGAATCCATGATCTCTTGGGTAGGAGCGAGGGCCGGTATGTGCACGTACTCGCACTTGAGAAGCCGGTCCAAAAAGTACTCCAGGTCGTCCTTCTTTGTGAAGCCTGCGAGCTGCCCCGATGGTCTCAGACGGATATCGACCACCTTCGAGACCTTATTCTCCTCGAGCAGGCCAAAAAAACGCCTTGCCGACTTGCCCGCAAAGCCGATTGTGTAGAGCTTCATCTGCTCATCCCTTCCGAGAACAGGCTATTCTGTCTGGGTCCGATGCCGGCAGCGGGCCCAGTGTGACTGGCTGCAGGCGTGTCGAAGGCGGCGAGCTGAACCGTACCTGTTCCTCTAATGTGAAGAACCTGAAACCCTCGAGAACTCAGAGCCTTGGCGATCAGCCTGTGCCTGTGGCATTTTCCGGGTTCTTCTTCGCTGCACATGAGAGCGGTTTTTGTGGCCTTGGCGATCTGGGATAGTTCATCCAAGCCAGCCTTGAACCACGGTTTTCCTGCTATGACGTCATAATCCGGCTTTCGCTGGCCGGTTTTCGGGTCTACAGAGTAGCAGGTAGCGTCCGATGGGTATCCCCCGAGCCTGTCTCCAAGGAATGTATAGGAGATGCCCGCTTCTTCCAGAGTCTTCTCCACGTTCTGCTTGTTGAACTGAGGCACGTAGGAGCTGAACGGTCTAGAGCGGACATCGACCAAAGCCTCGATGCCGGAGTCCTTGAGCAGCGTAATCAGTCGGGCAATCGGTACGTTGCTGTGCCCGATCGTGTAGACCGGTAGAGCATCTGTGTTCGCTTTTCGGACCATCATCTTCATACACCGAGGAAGTGCTTCTCCAACGGAGAGGCTGATTCCTGTCGGGCCCGCTCCCAGCGGGCGCCGCACTGGCGGATGGCTGATCACACCTAGATGGAGGCAGGACTTGCCGCTATCCTCGATGAACACCCTCTTGCGTGAAAAGCCTGCCAACTGATCTCGAATCCTGTTGCTTGTCGTCTGAGTGCGTATCGCCGGAAAGATTCGTGGCGGTTTGCAGTACTTGAGGGGATACGAACAGTTGTGTCCGACGATGCCTGACGGGGTGGGGCAGGTAGAATCGAGCCGAGACATCGTTCGCGGGGACAGGCAACCAAAGTTGAACTGGCGAGGTGAGGGAAATGGATAGTTCCTACTGGGGATTTAGCCTGGAGCGGTTTGACAGGTTGAGGGAGGCTATCAAGGATCTCGATCAAGTGAACCCCCTGGATCCAGTATGGGATCTCTTGAGGGCCCGTTTGCCCGAATTGTCCAGACTGGCCCAACAGAAGCTGAATGAGAGGATAGAGGCCAACTCGAAGCGGACTAAGACCAGGGATTTGGTGCATCAGGTCCTGATGGAGATTGTAGACAGACACAAACGCCTGATTGAGTTCCTTGAGATAGAAAGCATAGAGTCCATCGGTTGTTCGGTGTGCCATAGCGAAGAGGAGGCTGCTCATGCCCTAAGGATACTGAGTGAGATCGACCATCTCCTTGACGAGTACGAGAAGTGTGAGCAGGCCAACCCGGCAAACAAGACTGACCGACGTAAGATCGAGGCTCGCAAGAGCAGCATAGAAGAAGACTTGGACAAGTTGAGTGATGAGCTACTCGCACTACTTCCGCCTAGTGTCGCACAGGTGTCAAGCGAATGCTCCAAGGTGAAATCTGAACCGTCCGGCGAGTCGGACCTGGTGCAGGACCGAAACAATGAGTTTCAGAAAATTCATCAGACTGTAGTGAACGAGACCACCGCTCCGAGCGACACTGGCGAACGGACACTTGAAGACGTTGAAGACCGTGATGATGTGGTAACCGGTGAGACTGTAAATACACCTCACGATTCATGCCCGACACCTACCCTTGAGGCTCCAGAACAATCTCCAGACGACACTGACGTTACATGTGAAGACGAGTCTGACGTTGCGATATCGGTGGGGCAGCGGATAGACGGCGAGGGCCCTGTATGGCAACACTACGGACAGGCGCGTTTTGCCGAGGCATACTGGCTTTCATACGGACTGTCAAGCCCTGACGGTGAAGATTTAGGACCACTAAGTGATGTGTTGCTTGCATGCGCTTTGCAGCAAGGAACAGGATACCCTTCGCGACAAGACCACTCCATCGACCTTTTTACAGAGCTGGTAAGAGTTTACCAACGAGTCCCTACTCCTGTCGACGCTCTGGGTAGTCTTGGGTTGACAAGACGAGAAGCCACAATGCTTGCAGTCACTGCTTCGCTTTCTGCTGCCCTCTTTGAGCCGGCGACAGGAGCGTTGGGATGGCTACAGCAAGGAGCTGTATCGGACATTCCCTATGCTCGCACGGTAGGTATGTTGTCAGAGTTTGCCGCGAATGCGGCCTGGATGGGTCTTAAAGAGCTGATTGGGCGCGAGAACACCGTCAGCATAGATGACGAGGTGCACAAGATTCGGGAGGCAGCCGCCAAGTGGCTCACCACCGCTAGAACAACTCGGTTCAACTACGTTCCTGCTAAGTTGGCTATGAGATATCTGGCTTCTTCTAACGGCCCGCTCGGGAGCCTCATGGAGGCGATTTGCAGCGATCGAGGGCCGAACGTGGATGACAGATTCCATGCGCTACCATCTTCCGACACGCAGTGCAGCGAATTCCTCGAAAGGGCTCTTCGAAGCATAGGGACACCCGGTGTCGAGATAACGAGGGAGAGCCGAAGCCGGATCCTCAGGTTGATAAGAGAAGCCGCATCAATCTGCAGGAGGTACGAGAACTCTGTGCAAGCTGCCCCTCGCGACGAGTCACGAGACCATAGAAAGTCCGTGTTGCGTGAGTTTGTCAAGACTCTGGGCGCTAGTTTCTCTGATGAACCGGATGTCGGCACTCTTGAAAGCGAACGAGCGAAGGCGATATCTCATGGACTCAGAGCCGAGATTGCCAGGGTAGTTGGTCTGTTGGCGGGAAGTCCCGTCGCGCAGAGTCATTGGTCGCGCGAATTGCAGGCGCCACTCCTCCGACTAGATGAGGTCCCGGTCACTTCTGACGAACCACTGCCGGAGAAGCTTAGTTGTGAACAGGCCGACGAGTTGGTCAAAGCTCTCGCTGATGCCCTCCCGTGGCGCGACGTAGCCCTTTCCCATGCGAGGCGAAAGGATTTCTACAGCGCCTCTCTCGTGGTGGAGCATCTTAGGGGGATGGATCCGTCGGAAGCCGGAGAGGTGGCGAGCATGATTGATGACATGCTCCAGGAAGCGCGGCGCGAGTTGACAAAGAGGCTGGCGGAGCTGAGAAACGCCATCGAAGAGGCTACGATAGACAGCACGCTTTCGGAGCAAGACAAGTCCGGCTTTGACAGCGTGGTGCTGGGAATTGAGAATAGCGGGGACTTACGCCTTTACCGTCTGTTGGCGGAAATTGACGAGTGGAAACAGGATCTGGCCTCCCGCCGGCATGCAAGGGCAAGAGCACTTCGAGAGCACCTGGAAGAGATCAGTAAGGAGATTGCCGGTGCGGAGGAGAACGCTATTACTGCCGCGGCCGCCCGGTACGTCCAAAAGGCGTCCGACGCTCTTGACAGAGACGATACCCTCCTCGCCGATGAGTATATCGGTCGGGCAGAGGATATCCTTCGAACTAGGACAAGCGTCTTCGAACCGGACGATGACGAGGAAAAGGCCGAGGATTGGGCAGCCCTGTTTCTAGAGGTCGCCGAGAATCTCAGAAATGCTCTGGACAGGGAGGCAGATTCCGTCAGGCGGGCGCTGGTCAGGGGTCAATCCGTTGCAGGTATCGGCACGGGCGGCCTCCTAGGAACCCGTCGTAGCGAGATTCAGACTGCTCTGGATGCACTTGGATACATCAAGCAACGTCCGAGACCAAAGGACCGGAAGAACCTATATGGCGATGTCGCGAAGCTCATGGCATATCTCGGCTTCCTGGATGTAGGCACCGTCCAGTCAGTTAAGGGCGGAGAAGACTACCAGCACTTCCGTGTAAGAGTAGGTTTGTTCCAGCGGAGTCCTCTTCCACAGTTTGGTTCGGGGCTCAACGGCACGTGCGATGTCGTAGTTGTCTGGGACCGTCCAGATGAGCACACCCTCGTAGGTCTTCTCAAGCAGCTTGGCGTCAAAAACCCGCTGATCCTCTACTTGGGCCGCATGACGCGAAAGCAGCGTAACGACTGGGGGGCTCTCTGCCGGGAGACCAGGCTGACAGCCCTGCTTGTTGATGACATCCTGATCCATTTCCTTGCAGGTCAGAGAAGAAACCGTCTCCATGCGTGTGTGTCGTGTGCGATGTTGTGGGGGTACGCAAATCCGTACTCTTTTTCAGGACCCATCGTGCCCCCGGAAGTGTTCCAGGGAAGAGATAAGGTAATCCAAGAGATAGAAGACAGTCTGGGAAGCGCAGTGTTGTACGGCGGAAGGCAATTGGGCAAGTCTGCTTGCCTTAGGGAGTTTGCGCGCCGGTTTCATAAGCCGGGGTTCAACCAATACGTTGTCTATCGAGACATCAAACAAGTCGGCAAACCGGGTGCGGACAGCAATCCGGTGTCGGTATGGAAGCACATCGCCCAGGGGCTTTACGAAGCAGGCTTTCCAGTAAACGCGAAGGCAGCGGCTGACGACATCGTGGAGAGAGTAAAAGCGCAGGTTGCAGCGAAACCGGATCTCAGGATTTGGGTGCTCCTAGACGAGGCTGATGACTTCCTAAAGGCGGACGGCAGTAGCAAGAAGCAAGCGCCTTTCACAGTTGTCCAGCAATTGAAGGCTCTCATGGACGCGACAGAGCGGCGTTTCAAGGTGGTCTTTTCGGGTCTCCACAGCGTTCAGAAATACTGCACCATACCGAATCACCCGTTTGCACACTTCAAGGCCCCTATAGTGATCGGCCCACTTGACCCGAGATCAGCGATCAAGTTGATCAAGGAACCGCTTTCGGCCCTGGGATTCCGGTTCCCCAGTGATGATCCGGTGTACCGTATTCTTGCCTATACGAACAGTCACCCGGCTCTCATACAGCTCTTCTGTTCAGAGTTGGTCAACATGAGCACCAAGACTCCCCCGCCTCACATGGTCACTGTGGACATGGTGGAGACGGTGTTTAGGAACCAGGAAGTCAGGAGCCGGATGCGAGAACGTTTCGAGTGGACCCTTGACCTCGATGATCGCTACGCGGTCCTCGCCTACGCGATCATAGATGCTCAAAGGGACATTCAGGACGGGTACCGGCGAGAGTTCAGCGTCGAGGAGTGTCTGCATGAAGCCAGGGATGCGTGGCCGGCGGCATTTAACTCAATAGGTGAAGAGGAATGCCGTTCTCTACTGGATGAGCTGACCGGGCTGGGTATCTTGGTGAGGACCAATGGCGGCTACAGGCTGCGTAATGCGAACATCGTTACTGCGCTCGGGTCGAAGGCTGAGGTCCAAGACAGGCTGCGAGTACTGGGACAGAAAGAACCTCCTACTAGGGAGACTGCTCTGGACCGGAGAACCCGCTTCGAGGATCTGGACGGTTGGCGCCCGCTTACCCTGGCCCAGGAAGCAACGCTCTTGCAGAACCGTGCCAGGATGAACTTCATCTTTGGTTCAACTGCATTGGGGCTAGACCGGGTCACAGACGGACTCAAGGAGATCTTTGGAGACAAGAACGAAAAGGGTGACCGGGATATTCACACTGTAATTCCCGAATGCGCCACTCTGACCAGTCTTCAGGCGTGGTTGCGTGGTCGGCTCGCATCGAGGGGTAGCCCTACGCTGGTGCCGATTCCGGCTGAGCAGCTCTTGTTGTTCCCAGAGGCTTTGGCCGATGTGGTTCTGGGCATTCATGAGGTGATGCGGGAGAGAGCGCCGAAGAGACAGGTGGTTCTTGCGGTACTCTTTGGCCCTTCCGACATAGCTCAGTGGTACCGGTTGCCCCAGCCCGAAAGGGATGCGGTTCTAGCGATAGTTGGCCAGCCGTTGGTTGTTCGCAAGTGGGAAACCCATGCTGTGGAGATGATGCTGAGAGATGAAGGTTTCCTCGGCGGACATTCTGTTGTGGACGCTGTCAGGCGAGCTACTAGTGGTTGGCCGTCTCTCCTACATGAACTCTATGCTTCGCCTCAACACCGGCGTGATCACAGCGACACCACGCCCGAAGCGAGAGCACTTCGAGAAGCCATTCTGAAAGATTCAAAAAGGGCCCGGCAGTTTATATCGTCCACCGGCCTCAAGGCTATTGCCTATGGAGAAGAAGTGGTAAGGTTTGTGGCCGAGATGGAGCCGATTCAGCCCTGCGACATCGAACTCATGGAATCGCCTTTGGTTCTTCCTGAAATCAGGGCTGCCTCCTTTAGATCCCTGGTAGATCTTGGGATCGTCGAACCTGAGACCATAAGAAGGCGAAGAGGCGTGAAGGGCCAGCGCGGAGATGAACTCAGTGGGCTCGTAGTAGATCCGTTGATTAGGGAACTGCTGGTGGGGGAGAAATGACCTCCGGAGAGGGGGATTCCGGAGAACTGATCGGTCTAGCCGCATCCCGCTATACCTGGGAAGAACCCGGAGACCTCATCGCCGGCGAAGCGGACATACCTTCCATGGAAAACGCCAAGACAGGCGACGAACTCGGCTCTAGAGTAAATACTGTGGGATCGACGAAGTAGGTGACCGATAGGAAAACGTGAGGGCACATCCAATTGTGGTTTGTGACCAGCAAAACACGAAAGGAGTGCCCTCATGAAGAAAAGTACCATCTTACAGCTGGTTCATCAACTCAGAGACAACGACCGGGAGAAGCCCCTGGAAGTGCACGTTGGTGTGGAAGTCCCAAAGGCGTGCGCGCGATGCGGTAGAGAAGGTCTCCACAGGCATGGTGTGTTGGCCAGGAGACGAGTTCAGCACACTTTTGTGGCGGGACGATGGGTGTGGCTCAGTTGGACTCCGTTACGCGTAAAGTGCCCCGCATGCAGAATGACGTTCACGTGCGCGCCTTCAGGCATCCGCAGGTGGGCAAGACTGAGTGACGAAGCCGTGGGTATGTTGGCGAGGTGCGCTAGGCGGATGAACTACGGGTCAGTGGCAGAGTTTTTTGACCTACAAAGGCACAGGGTTAGGCGCATACTGGTGAAACGCATCGGGCATGAGATCCTGCCTGAGACAGGAGAGCCCGTCGTGCTCACCCT
>DUUV01000014.1 GCA_012841375.1 Candidatus Fermentithermobacillaceae bacterium | reverse complement strand
GGTGAGGTCCTTCCTGTTCTCCCGCTTGCCGTAGCTCTCCTTGCCCACCGGGCTGGTGGTCGTATCGGCTCCCTTGGGGGTGGCCGATGACCGCTGTATGCCGGTGTTCATGTAAGCGCCGTTGTCGTAGCACACGTACACCAAGTTATGGTTCCTCTCCATCGCTCCGGAGAGGCTCTGGAGACCTATGTCGTAAGTGCCGCCGTCTCCTCCAAAGACGACGAACTTGACGTCCTTATCTATCTTGCCGCGGCGCTTCAGCAGTTGGTAGGCAGCTTCCACTCCCGAGGCCGTCGCTGCCGCGTTCTCAAAAGCAGTGTGGATCCAAGGGGTATTCCACGAAGTGTACGGATACACCGTGGTTGATACCTCAAGACATCCGGTTGCGTTGGTTACGACCAAGGGCCCCTTGGCGGCCCTGGTGATCTGGCGTACTACGATGGGAGCGCCGCAGCCTGCGCACAGCCTGTGGCCTGGAGCAAGCACTTCCGGTATCGCAGATAGTTCCTTCAAGCTTGCCATCTATATCTCCCCTTCCTATACTCTGACGTCCAGGTGAGTGACCTTACGGTCCACAGACCCGCGCTCTTGATCTTTCTTAAGCTGTTCGAAGACCGTGCGTATATGGCTCGTCGTCGTATCGCGCCCGCCGAGACCAAAAATGTAGTTTTTCATGAGCGGCTTCTCTGAAGCCTCGTAGAACGCAGCACGGAGCTCGGTGAAGAGCTGGCCTCCCTGAGTGGAGAAGGTCTCCGCCCTGTCCATAACGGCCACGACCTTCGCTCTCGAGAGGGCCTTCACAAATTCCTCGGCGGGGAACGGCCGGATAACCCTGGGCTTCAGGAGACCTACCTTCTCGCCCTTGGCCCGGAGCTCGTCAACCACTGCCTTGGCGGTGCCGGCGGTCGATGAAAGGACTACGACAACTCTCTCGGCGTCGTCCAGATTGTACTCTTCGAAGTAGCCATACTTCCTGCCGGATATCTTCTCGTACTCTTTGGCCACCTCCAGGATTACCTCTCTTGCGGCGAGCATGCCCTCCATTTCCTGGGCCTTTATCTCGCTGAAGTAATCGGGAAGGACAAGCGGGCCAAAGGTGACGGGGTTGTCGAAATCAAAGATCCTGTAGGTCGGCTTGTACTCGCCCACAAAAGCCTTCACTTCCTCATCGGGAAGCAGGACCAGGTTCTCCACCGCATGGCTGGTGATGAAGCCGTCGTAACACACCATTACCGGGAGCTTCACCCTGGGGTCCTCGGCTATCTTTACTGCCTGGATCATGTTGTCATAGGCCTCTTGGGCATTTTCGCCGTAGATTTGGATCCACCCGGTAGTGAGTGCCGCCATGGTGTCCGAGTGGTCGCAGTGGATGTTGATGGGAGCCGAAACCGCCCTGTTGACCACGGGCATCGCTATCGGGAGCCTGAACCCCGACGCGATATGAAGGAGCTCGTGCATGAGAGCGAGACCTTGCGACGACGTCGCGGTCATGGCCCTTACGCCTGAGGCAGAAGCACCCACAGTGGCGGACATGGCCGAGTGTTCGCTCTCAACGGTGACCATCTGGGTATCTACCTCTCCGTTGGCCACAAACGTGGAGTAGAACTGGACAATGTCCGTCTGGGGAGTGATGGGATACGCGGCCATAACGTCGGGGTTTATCTGTTTGATAGCGTTCGCCACGGCCTCATTCCCGGTCATGGCTACCTGCTTTGTTTCTGATGCCATCCTCTTGTGTCCTCCTTAAGAAAGAACTGCCCTAGGTGGCCTACTCTTTGACCATTTG
>DUUV01000141.1 GCA_012841375.1 Candidatus Fermentithermobacillaceae bacterium | reverse complement strand
GGAGTACCGATGCTAGATTGGCGTCTCTGGACCAAGACTGTGGAGTCCGAGGACGCTTCGCAATGGGAGCCCCGCTCAACTGAGGAACTCGGGTTCATAGTCGGGGCTCTAACGAGGGTTTTTGCCCGTCAATACTATAGGGCTACGAACGGCAAGGACTTCTTGAAGCACAGGGTGATGACGTTCGGCGCTGATTTGAAGACGCGAGACATTATCCACAGAGGACTGGCCCGATTCAGCGAACTTGCCAGGAGACTAGACATGCGCCTGCCGGCTCCTCTAAGGGAATGGGCTGCGGCTGCCACCATCAAGTGCATTGGCATGGAGTCTAGTTTGAGGAAGGATAGTGACATATTCGTGGCTTCTTTCTGGGCTGGTTACGAGCTTTGTCCCGCAAACTTATTCTCCACACAAGAAAAGGTTACGGAGGGAGCCGAAGATGGAGAAACCGGTTAAGACAGGCGAGATCCTGTTTATTAAGTCAGTAAAGGACGGTATCCCTAATAGAGACCCATTGGCGGATTCAGATGCCAGAAGGATTTTCGGGGAGGATGACGGGCGAATATCTCTTTCAGACGTAAGTATCAAACGTGATGTAAGGGACTATGTCTTGGCAAAACACAAGGATGGGGGTCCGGAGAAAAGGTTCTTCGTGTACATCAGAGAGCAACGGACGGATGATGGCAAGCTTCTTGGGCGGGAGAGACTGGCCAAGGAGATCTTGGGCTTAGCGGGCAGAGACAAGGAAAAAGACCAAGTAAGAGCACTCCTGGATACAGCATTCGATGCGAGGGTGTTCGGTGTCGTTTACAGCGTCAAGAATGCCAATTTCCATCAAACCGGACCGGTGCAATTCGGTTGGGCCCACAGCTTGCACCCTGTTGAGACGCGCTACGTGCAGGGTACTGTGGTAGTCCCCAGCCAGGAGGTTGGCGGAGGCGCCGAGAGCAGTTCCGAGCAAGGCAAGACCCAGGGAACCGTTTGGGCGGGCTACACGCTGCCTTTCGCGCTATTCGCCATGCCCGGAGTGATAAACGCGACCATTGCCACGGATACAGGAATGACCCAAGACGATGTGGATGTCCTGTTGGAGGCCCTTTGGAATGGGACACTCCATAGACAGGCCAGGGGTAGGGGATTCCAGCGACCCCTCTTGCTGATGCATGTGGAGTACAATGATCCATTCTTCCGTATCGGGTACCTAGAGGACCACATCAAGATTCATCCCGAGCGGGACGCATGGCTTAGCGGTAACTCGCCTTCATCGGTCCAAGACATAACGCTAAACGTTGAATACCTGTCTAGAGTCCTCTCTGCCGAAGGCGAGTACGGGGACAAGATTGCGCGGATCAGGTACTGGGTCGACCCCGAACTCCGGCTGGAAGGGAGTCTCCCGGGAGACAAGGTCGGCCTATGGTAGCTCTATCTAAGTGGGTTGTCTTGGAGCAGACAGGGGGTGACTGAATTGGGGCAAGTCCTGATTATGGATCTGCAGGCCAAAATGGCCCACTTCAGGCTTCCTGACACCACGGTTACGCACGCAAGCTATCCATTCATACCTAGGACCGCGTTACACGGTCTGCTTGCGTCCATATTGGGCCTCAAAGACCTATCCTTCACAGAAGACGGCAGCCCTGCCGCGAACTATGTGGGCATCCGCCTGATGTCCAAAGTGGCATCGAGCTTTCACGGGATGTCCATGCTGGGCAAAGGATGGGCGGGTTCGAGCCGCGATACGTTCAACAGGCCGGTCTCTATAGAACTGCTGCAGAATCCCTACTATCGAGTCTTCTATAGTGGGTCCCACTTTGAGGAGCTGGCCGCCATGGTGAGCTCACGCCGGGCGGTCTATCACACTTACTTAGGAGTTTGTTACTGCCCGGTGTATCCCCAGTATGTTGGTGCTATGGATTTTGCTGAAATAGACTGTGAGTCAGTAGGAACGGTGGAAGTGTCTTCGGTAGTACCATCGTCTGCCATCAAGAGGTTGGAGCCTCAACCCGGGTACAGTTACGCGCGGGCCGGGGGGTTCCACTACGAGCATATGGGCAACCGGGAGTTTCGAGGAGTCATCCATATGGTCTACGAGGTTAGCGGTGGACCTCTAGTGCTCACGCCGAACCCAGAGATTGACCGGAGCAAGTTGATGTTCGTACGTCTCGTGAACGGCGAGGTGATATGTCTCTGGTAGTCCCCTTCGCGCGCTGCGTGGCGAGGCCAGACAGGGAGGACGGTACGGCATATCCTCTGGGCGAGCACCTTCATGCTGTGGGGATTGCGTGGGCGGCCGGGCGTCCTACACCGTGTAGGTTTGTTCCCGGGGAGCGATCGGCGCACTGCGGTCAGACCTGCACTCCTGTATGTGACAAGTATACAGAAGCAGCAGCGCAACGAGCTCTTCTCTTTCTCGGCGGGCTACTGCACGATGCGGGCAAGGCCCGCCGAGCTTGGCAGCGATACATTCAGAGCAACCCTGCACGTAGAGAAGGCATTTCTCACGCTCCTTCCGGCGCAGCTCTTTTTTTCTACCTCTCGCACAGGTTTCTCTGTTTGCTTGACAAACAGGGCCAGAGCAAGATGACGCTAGCGCAATCTCGTGACCTGGTGCTCCACCGAGCCAGAGTGGCGTTGGATATCTCCGATCATCATTCAGACCTATCGGATATAGATCTGCGCCCGCCCTGGGAACGAGGCGGATTCTCCCGGGAGCATCTTGCGGAGATCGACTTGCCGGGCCTGGCTTCTTTTGTGTCTCAGTCTATAGGGTGCGACCTATCCATAGACCTCGACGAATGCGTAGACTACCTTGCCACAACCGCCGATGAGTGGAGCAGAGTTTCAACCGTTCTATTACCCCAGCAAAGAAGGAGGCTCGACACTTCTTCATCACCCTACGAAAAGGCCGCACTGTCGTGCATGCGATTGGAGACAGCCCACTTTATCGCTGGCGACAGATATCACGCCGGTGGCCTTGAACCGGTCTATCTCACTCAATCCCTTGCTCTCGGAGCTTTGGAGCATTTGGAGAAGATGCTAGCGTCAAGAGCTTCAGAAGCCCTGGCTAAGGGCGCGTCGCATGACTTAGTCAGGACACGCCAAGAGGCGCAGGATATGTCTACTGCGCAATACGTTGAGGCATGCGAACGGAGCCTGTTTAGCCTTTGCTTACCAACGGGCATGGGGAAAACCATGGCGGCTTTACGCGTGGCTTTGACAGCGTGTTCGCTGGGACGCGCCAGGCGGATTGTGTATGTAGCTCCCTATCTCTCAATTCTGTCTCAGGCAACTGATGAGATGAGAAAAGCAACCGGGCTGGAGGTGCTTCAGCATCATCACCTTTCAACAGTCCAGGAGGTTGATTTTGCTGAGGACGATGACTTGTTGCTTATGGAGTCGTGGCAGGCACCTATAGTAACGACAACGTTTAGCCAGTTGTTTCTAGCCCTGTTCCCGAAAAAAGCTCAGCATACAATGAGGCTTAGGGCTTTGGAAGGAGCATTCATTATCGTAGATGAACCACAGGTCATCAATAGAACCTCGTGGAAGGTCTTCCTCCAAATGATTGAAGCTTTGGCCAAGAGAGCAAACGCTACTATCTTATTCACTACTGCCACTATGCCACCGGTTCAAGGCGGACTATCTCTTTCCCCCTTCAACTTGGTGGACCGGGCATTTATCCTTCCCCCAAGGTACAAAATCGAGTATCAACAGGGTGAATTGGATACTCAAAGTATTGCGTCCAGGGCAGCGGAGGATCTTAGGGCCGGCAAAAACGTCGCGGTCGTGATGAGCACGATAAGAGGCGCAGCCACTTTGTATGAAGCAATAGAGCGGGAAGTGGACAAGTGGTCCGATGGCAAGACGAAGTCTCTCTACTTTCTGTCAGGAGCTCTAAGCCCTGTTCACAAGGCAGCTGTAATAGATGAGGCTAGACACGCTCTCACGCATTCAGGCGGAATAGGCGTAGTGTCAACTCAGGTCATCGAGGCCGGCGTCGACTTGAGCTTTCATCGCATCTACCGAGAGAACCCCATAATACCCAGCATCGTACAGGTTGCTGGAAGGGCTAACCGTCATGGCGAGGAAGATGAGCCGGCGATTGTGACTGTATTCGACTATGTAGATGAGGGTGGCCGCGGCAAGCGACAGTACGTCTATAGATCAAGTATCTGGCGAGAGGAGACGGACCGCCTTCTCAATGAGTTCGGAGATCGGTGGACTGAAACTGAGACCGGGCTCATCCTTTCATCGTTCTACAGGGCTTGCCAGGAAAGAAGCCCGGATGAGGCTTTCCTCTCGTATCTGATCGATGGAGCCTGTGGGACGTGGTCATCGCTTCGAAGAGTGAAACCCTTTGAAGACGATGGCCAACGCGTGGGTGTTTTTGTACCGTGGAAAGGATCTTTGCCTGAATACCTGGAGAGAGCAATGTCCGCATTTGGCATCTCGACCCCGGATGAGGTCTACGATAGGTACTTGGAGCCAGGCTTCTTACAGGGCCTGTCATTTCTACGGCGAAAACTGTTCATGTCGATCCTTCAGAGCATGAGTGTCCCTCTTAGCTTCCGCAACGCCCGTGCGGTGGCCGATTCTGGGGGCCAGAAAGCGGTCTGGTGTCTTGTCGATCTGTCTAGGTACCATCCGGTTACGGGGCTTTCGAGGGTGGGTGAAAGCGATGTCTCCTTCAGCATATTGTAGTGATCGGCCAGAACTACCTCAGATTGAGCCACCCGAAGAATCTGACGACTTTGTCTACGAACAGACTGAGGATATTCATGTCACCGGGACGTTGGTCTGGTATTACTGCATTTGTCCCCGGCAGGCATGGCTCATGGCTCATCAGATAAACCCAGATGAAGACGACCCTAATATCGAGTATGGTCGTTTTCTACAGCGTTTTTCATATAGCCGAGAACGCAAAGAAGGAACCGTTGGATCATCCAAGATCGACATCTACAAACCGGCATCAGGTAGGATGGTCGTGGCTGAGGTGAAGAAATCTAGCCGGTTCCTAAAGAGCGCCACGATGCAGACCCTGTTCTACCTGAAGCAGCTCAAGGAACGGGGGGTAGAGGCTGACGGTGAGATAAGAATACCGGATGAGAAGAAGAGAATCTCGGTTGTTCTCACGGATGAAGCGCTGCAAGAGATCCAGCAGCTGGAGCGTGAAATCCTCGTTACCATCCAGAAAGACATGCCCGATCCGCCTAGAAAGATCGGCTGGTGCAGGAACTGCGCATACAGGGAATTCTGTTGGAGTTAGGTTAGCTCTACTAGAAGTGGGGATGCTGAATGCGAACCATGTTTGTCTTCTCCAACGGAGAAATACACCGAAAAGACAATACGGTAATGTTTGATGATGGTCAGAGTAAGCGCTATCTTCCTATTCACGAAGTAGATGAGATGATGGTGTTCGGCGAGGTCACGCTGAATAAGCGATTTCTTGAGTTTTGTACACAGCAAGAGATCATCGTTCACTTCTTCAACTTCTATGGCTACTATTGCGGTACATACTATCCCCGCGAGCATCTGGCATCAGGCCATGTGCTACTCAAGCAGGTTGAACATTACCTCGACAGTGAAAAGAGAATCTTGCTTGCAGCAGGCTTTGTGGACGGGGCGGTTAGGAATATTCGACAGGTTCTCAAGTACTACGAGAACCGGGGAAAGGACGTCTCCGACGCTGCTGACCATGCTGCCAAGACTCTCCTAGATGTCTATGGGTGCTCGTCGATAGAGAATCTCATGGCGCTTGAAGCTAACATGAGAAACCGCTATTACGAAGTTTTTGACTCGATCGTGGGCAATCCTGAGTTCCGGTTCGAAAAGAGGACCCGGAGACCACCCAGGAACTACATGAATACACTCATCAGTTTCGGCAATTCGATTCTCTATACTACAGTTCTAAGCGAGATCTACAAGACCCATCTGGATCCCAGAATTGGGTATCTGCACGCGACTAATTTCCGGAGGTTCACACTCAACTTGGATGTTGCCGAAGTGTTCAAACCAATCATTGTAGACCGGATCATCTTCTCAGTGGTGAACGAGCGTCGCATTCAGGAGAACGACTTCGTTTCCGACAGCCAAGGAGTGTTCCTGAGCGAAAAGGGTAAGAAATCGTTCGTCACTGAGATGTTCAGGAAGCTCGAGACTACGGTGAAACACAGAGGTTTGGGTAGATCGGTGTCATACAGGAGGCTTATTAGGCTTGAGCTATACAAGATCGCAAAACACGTCTTGGGTGAAAAGGCTTATCGGCCGTTTGTGGCTTCTTGGTGAACTGACTTGAGGTGCTGCAAGTGTTTGTGATTTTGGTGTATGACGTGGGGCAGAAGAGAGTAGCGAAAGTTCTGAAGAAATGCCGCCAGTATCTTTACTGGGTTCAAAATTCCGTATTCGAAGGCGAGAGCACGCCCACAAGACTAAAGCAACTGTACAAGGAACTTGACAAGATCCTGGACAAATCTGAGGACTCGGTCATTGTGTACAGGTTTGAATCCATGAAGTACAGCTCCCGCGAGATCATAGGGCGCGACAAAGGCATGACAAACATAGTGTGAGAGTCTAGACAATCCTTCTTGTCGTCGAGGTAACATAGCGCAAGAAACCCGGGACCTCGACGACACTCTATTCCACGAATGTCATATCAGAAGCCATGGTAAACCTCCGTTTTCTCGGCCTTGGACTTGAGGCTTTAGCTGTGATACCCTGATGATGCTGGAAGATCCACCTGCTTAGGCGGGTTGTGAGCCTACCTATGAGGAATGGAAACCCATGCCAGATCGCCCACACATATCCCCGGTCTATCTGGTTGTGAGCCTACCTATGAGGAATGGAAACTCTCCTGTGACGTCCGGCCTGATCAGACTGTGACCCAGTTGTGAGCCTACCTATGAGGAATGGAAACCCCAGAAGCTCCAGGGCGCGGGCTTTATCGTGGAAGTTGTGAGCCTACCTATGAGGAATGGAAACCCTCCTCATTTGGTATGTCCTCTCCGCACTCCTGGCGTTGTGAGCCTACCTATGAGGAATGGAAACTCGTCCTCACCTTCACAAAGACGTGGACCTACACGGTTGTGAGCCTACCTATGAGGAATGGAAACAAACGAAGCGCAAGTGGCTGAAAGGTGAGGCAACGGAGTTGTGAGCCTACCTATGAGGAATGGAAACAGATTCTGAGCCTCTTTGCGACACCAATCGAAAGAAGGTTGTGAGCCTACCTATGAGGAATGGAAACCGCCTGTAACTCGGTGCCGTGTTCTCAACGAGGGTGTTGTGAGCCTACCTATGAGGAATGGAAACTGGCAAGAGCAAATTCCAGCCATGGACTGGAGTAGAATGGTTGTGAGCCTACCTATGAGGAATGGAAACTGGATGATCTCCCTGTTCGTGTAT
>DUUV01000083.1 GCA_012841375.1 Candidatus Fermentithermobacillaceae bacterium | reverse complement strand
TACCCATGAGCACGGCGACCACGCCAAGGCCGTGAAAGATCTCTTGAAAGCCGGGGTAGATGTCTACCTGTCGGAGGGGACGGCCAAGACCCTCGCCATAGAGCACCACCGCCTACATACCGTGAAGGCCAGGGCATGGTTCTCGGTCGGAGACTGGCTGGTGATGGCGTTCCCCGTAGTGCATGACGCCGAAGAACCTTTCGGATTCTTGGTATGCAGAGAGGATGCGAGGCTCCTCTACCTCACGGATACGGCATACAGTCCCTTTAGGTTCAAGAACCTCACACACATTATGGTTGAGTGCAATTACGACCCCGAGATCCTGCGAAAGAATGTTGAAGCCGGTCGGGTAGACAAAGCCGTTCAAAGACGTGTCATACGTTCCCACATGAGCCTGCCGAGGCTCAAGGACTTCCTCAAGGCGACGGACCTCAGTAACGTTCGGGAAATCGTTCTCGTGCACCTTTCAGATGACAACTCGGACGCGGAAGAGTTCAAGAGAGCCGTCCAGCGGCTCACGGCAAAACCTGTCAGAATAGCCTAGTTCAGAGAGAGAGAAAGCGGAGGTATTAGCGTGCAAAGGCTAGTTAAGTTCTTTATCCTTCTGGCCTCTATACCCTGCTTGGTTTCTGGGGCACTCATCACCTACATGGCCACAAATCCCAAACTGGGCATATACTTCGCAAGCCTGCGTCAAAGGCGCCTGGTAGCCCTCGCAGGTCTTCTTCTGGTCACCATTTCCATCCTTGGTTTTTTCGCTTTCTTCAGCGCTGGACAAGCTTTGGCTCCATAGACAGATAGAGGGAGGTTCCCAAAGAGAAATGAGATACGGGATCTACAGACTCCCCTGCGGGGAAGTGGTAGCGAGCTCAGCAGGACACGCGAATAAAGACTACCAGAGAGTTTTGTCCGAGCCACCACCCGATCAGTGCATGACCTGCCAACATCTTAGGACATCATCCCGAGGTATGAAGGGGTGCCAGGGTACGCTCATGGGCACCGTCTACCTTGGGTCAAATGAGATACGGGCACTGGCCGTCAAGAAGTTCACGGAGGCAGAGAGGGCCAAACAGTTGCGGAAGAACGCCCTGGAGGACAGGGAGGGCACGGACTCATGACAGACACGGTTCACAAGGCGAGAGCAGCCCTCAGGGCGGCAGAGAGCGCGTTCAATGAGATGCCCGCCGCTGCGCCGAGGGCCATGGTCGATCACGCCATTAGGCGGCTTAACGACGCCAAGGCGGACTACTGCCGGGCATGGCAGGAAGAAAGGAGGCGGTTTCACGATACGCGGCAGGAGTACGGAAGGCGAACTAGACAGCGACGACAACTCCGGTGAGAGGCGGGGATATTCAAGGGAGGAAGAACCGTGGTTAACACGACGAAGACTGACAACCTGATAGGCAACCTCCGCGAGACGCTTAGGAATCTGCACAGATTATCAGATGCCCTCTATGGAATAGCAAACGACCTGGGGGGTGACACCCCATCGAAGGAAAATGCCCCCTCGGTTGAAGGTGAGTCTGCCATTGCTCTTTCGGTGATCACCAAGGTTTATTCGGAAGATCTCTTGCGGGATACGGATCGCATAGGGAGCATGATCGGCTGCCGGGGAACTCAGCCACCTGTCCCACCTGTCCTCTAACGATCCCAGACAGCGACCCGGCCGGGGTGAGAGGCCCGGCACTTACCGGAAAGGTGGTGCGTACCGCATGACCCCCACAGACGAGATCCAAGACGCCCTACAGCGCCTACGCATCGCAGAAAACCACTTCAACGAGGCAGCGACACCCAATCAGGTGGGCATGGCGATTTTCGAGTACAACGAAGCGCTGGACCACTACGAGAAGGCGCTTCGCAAGGCGAAGGCTGAGAGAACGGCGTGACATTCCCCACAGCAGGGCAAGCCCTGGGAGGAGGCGGTTTCCATGCTTAACCGGCGCGCACAACCGAATACGGCCCTTCTCGCAGGCTATCGGGGTAGGTAACGGAGAGGACTGATTCGCCATG
>DUUV01000097.1 GCA_012841375.1 Candidatus Fermentithermobacillaceae bacterium | reverse complement strand
CCGAATTTCGAGATGTACAGCTCCGCCTCCGTGTGCGCCCTGTGCATCTGCCTGAGTGCTAGATAGTGCTGCATGTCGGGGATGATGAGGGTCGCTAGGATCTGGCTAGGTCGGTTGCTCAGGAGGTGGGATTCAGCCTCGTTCCTCCGTGGGTACTCGATGACACGGTAGTTCTTCGGGTCTTTGTGTATGATGGTGCTTACCATGGGGTAGAGGGTTATGTCTCCGTATCTCATGGCGTCACCCCCGGCGCTGCGAGTCTTAGTTTAGTCACGAGTTTGCTTGCGCTGTCGTCCAGAGCCTTCTCCACGTCCTCACGGCTGGCGTCGCCATAGATATTGACCGTCTCCTGGATGGTGATGGGTGCCGATGCCAAGGGTGGAGTCGGTGGCTGAGCGGGTGGCGGCGCCGCTGTTGGCAGCATGGAGGTTGTGGGCGGGACCCTCACCGTGCCTGGGAGGTTGGCGAGCTTCTCGGTCACTTCCCACTCGATAAGTCCTCCTGCGGCGACTTGGCGCTGGATGTATAGCCCAAGGTAGTGCTCGGCTGCGGTCTTGGTGACTTTCGAGGACTCCTTGAGGCGCTTATTCGTCTCGTCTATCTCACGCTGTATGTCCTGATAGGCTTTTTGTGCCTGGAGGAGTTGCAGGGTGAGTTCCTTTGCCTCTCTGCTGTTCTCGCCTTGCTCTCTCCTCATGCGGTCAAGAGCTTCTGTAAGAGCGTCCACCACACGGGCGTGAGCGGCGAGGCGTTCGCGCTGATACCCGAGTTCTTGTGTCAGGATCTCGTTGTCGGTTGTTGAGCCTGTCACGGTTCCTCGCAGGAGGTCCATTTTGCGCTCGGCTATGTCCGCGTCCAGCGACAAGTAGCGGAGGTGTTCCTGCAGTTGCTCAAGCCAGGTCTTACCTCCGCCAGGCGTATGGGGCTTCTCGGCAGCCTTTCGCGCGGCAGCCAGAGCGTCGGCTAACCCCTTGGCGTCCTTGGCCCTGCGCGCCCCTATAGCCAGAGGGCCGCGGATGGTTGACTCGTCGAAGCGCTGCATAGCCTCTGCCGCCTCGTCGGCTGCCTGAGCGACATGATGTATCGCCGGCGACAGGTCGCCTTCGAGGGTGCCTGCCAGGACGTAAGCTTCGCGCTGTAAGTCTTGAGTCTTGAGCCTGGCGTCGTACTCCTTGTCGCCCATAGAGGCCAAAACGCCAACAAGAGCTGCTCCCCCTGCTATAAGTAGCCCCCAGGGACCAAGCAGGAAACTGGTGGCTTTGGCCAGGAGTCCCATGGCGGTGGCCGTCGTAGCGGCAGACGCTCCCAGAGTCGCCGTGCTCGCAGCGGTTTTCGCTGCCCAGGTTGTGGCCTGTTGATATTTCCTGATCAGTGCTCCTACACCCGATGACAGCAGCCCGATGCCTTTAACGGCGACGCTTGCGCCCACGGCCCACTTGCCGAGCGTGATGATGTTGTCCTGTGTACCGTCGTCGAGGTCGCCCAGTTTCTTAATGATTTCCGTAACGTCTTTGATAAGGGGCGTGATTATCGGTATGAGGTTCTCACCGAACTCCGCGCCCAACTCTTTGACGCTTTCCTGGAACACCCTCATGCTGTTGGCGGCCCCGTCGCTTGTTCGTGCGAAGTCACCCTGGGCGTTCTTGGTCATGTCCATCACATACGAGTAGCGGAGTGACACCTGCTCGGCCTGGGTCATCTCCTGTACGGTCTTGTTTATCCCTTGCCCCAGGGCGTAAGCCTGGAGGTTCGCCTGGGTCATCACAATGCCCAGGTTCTTAAGGCTCTCCGTCTCGCCTGTGAATATCGCCTTGAGTGCCGTCTGAGCCTGGTCGATGCCAATATTTTTGAAAGAAGCGAGGTCAGCGGCAAGCCCGACGAGCGTGGTGGACATCTCGGCGGCCTTGGACTGTGAGAAGCCCATAGACGTTGCCATGTCACCGAACAGGGCGGCCATGTCGAGCGCCGTACCCCCGGCAAGACCATAGGCGTCAAGGGTGGTCTTTGACCATGCGCTAACCGTGCGCGAGGCGTCACCGAAGGCAACCTCAACTTTGTTGAGCGCTTCGGCGGTGTCCGAGCCCAACTTGAACGCTGCCGCACCTGCGGCAAGAACGGGGGCGGCAACCGTGCGGAGGAGGGTGTTGCCGAGGGCATTGAAACGCTGAGCAGCACGTTCAGTGGACTTGGCTATCTGCTCAAGGCTCACGCCTGCGGTCTTAGCCCTGCCCTCAAGGCGCTTTAGCTCCTGCTCGGTCTTGGCGATCTCCCGCTGGAAAGCCCGGTACTTGCCTTCGCTTATCTCGCCCCTGGCAAACTGGTCATTGACCTGCGCTTGCGCCTCTCGCAGCGTGTCGAGCCTTGTCTTGGTGGTGGCTACGGCGTCAGCGAGGAGCTTCTGCTTCTGCGAAATGAGTTCGGTGTTCGAGGGGTCAAACTTGAGGAGCTTCTCTACTTGGCGGAGTTCGGACTGTATGGACCTTGCGCTCTTGTCTACCTCTCCGAGAGCCTTGTTAAGCCCAACGGTATCGGAGCCTATGACTATGTTAAGACCGCGGATCGTCTCTGCCATCACGCCACCTCCTTCCCGGCAAATGAAAAACGCACCGGGTGAACCGACGCGCTTTATGAGATTGTCTGCCTGCTAGACTACTACTTGAGTGTTTCTAGGTTGCGATTCAGTCTCGTTAGTTGCCTAAGCATCATCCAGTTCTGCTCATGGAGGGCCGAGAGATAACCCACCTTCAACATCTCCTCCGCGGGAGCCCGAAAGAACATACTCGCCTTGAACCAGCCTTTGGCGGCGAGATCGAGGGCTATCCTCTTTGCGGATTCCAGATCCCTTTCGTCTAAGTCCTCCAATCCAAAACGCTCCACATACTGTGCTACCACTTGTTCCTGACTCAAGTGTATCACCCCCACTGCACAATACTCTCGGTGTGAGTATCGTACCACAGGTGCGGGGCGATGAGGCTAGATTCGGAAAAATCGGTCTATGTCGGCCTGCGTGGCCTCGCGAGAGCTGTCGTCGTCCGAGTCAGGGAACATCTCGTCGATGATGT
>DUUV01000076.1 GCA_012841375.1 Candidatus Fermentithermobacillaceae bacterium | reverse complement strand
ATTGCCGGAGGAGGACATCGGGGTCGCCCGTCGATACCTGGCCGGGGTGGGCGAGGGGGGCTCGTCAAGGTCCCGCGAAAGCCACGGCCGGGTCTCTCAAGGGCACGATGCCGGCGAAGGTGTGCCCGACAGTGTCGACCCTAGCGGGCTTGATGCCTGTGAGCGGCTAACCGAGGCAACCGAGAGAACCGGGGAAACTGATCTAGCCGGGGAAGCCGATCGAGCTGGGGAAGGCGCTCAAACCCGGGAAGGCGGTCAAACCGGAGAAGCCAACGGAACCAGTGGCGCGAAGGCGCCTTGGGAGGAGTTCCGAGTGGGCGACTCCGTCTACGTGTCGACCGTTGACTACCAGGGGATAGTGGCAAAGGAAGCCGACTCAAGAGGTCACCTCATCGTCATAGTGAAGGGCGAACGCATCCGGGTGAACTGGAAGCGGCTGAAGCCGCTAGTCAAGAGGGAAGACCTGTACCCTGATTACGCCAACTACGACATGAACATCGTGCTCATGTCGAAGGCAGATCGAAAGCTGGTGCGGGAGATGGCCCGGAAGAAGACTGACTCGGTACGGTTCATCAAGCCCGATCCGGAGTGACGTTTCTGCCGCCTCCGTCCTTCGGCTAGAGGCTCGACGTTGTCGCTGCCTCCCGCATGACGGTGCCCGCATCTAAGTCGTCGGCCACCGAGGCGAAGATTTCCACCAAACGTGGGTCGAACTGGGTGCCGGCGCATCGCTTAAGCTCGGCCATGGCCTCCTCGTGTGTCCTGGGCGGCTTGTATGGGCGGGGGCTCCTTATGGCATCGTAGGCATCGGCGATGGCGATTATCCGGCAGGCCACGGGGATGGCTTCTCCTTTGAGCCCTGACGGATAACCCTCACCGTTCCACCACTCATGGTGGTGCAGTATGAGACCGGCGATATGGGTGAGTTCGAGGGAAGATTTGGCAATCCGGTAGCCGATGGCCGTGTGTTCCTGCATTTGTGCCCGCTCTTCGGCGTCAAGGGGACCCGGTTTGAACAGTATGCGGTCTGGGATCCCCACCTTGCCAAGGTCGTGTACTTCTGCAAGCAGCTCGAGGTCGAGCAGCTCTTTCCTGGTCAGCGAAAGGGCGTTTCCGATGCGGAGCGCCACTTCCGTCACTCTGGCGATGTGTCCCTCCGAGACGAAGTCCTTGGCCATAAGGGCAGCCAGCAGGGATTTCACCAGCCCGGACTTACCCGTAGGGCTGGCATGCAGTTGCGCGTTGAACAGGCTGCGGTCTGCCCGGCTATGAACGTCCTCCAAAGTTTCTGCGCCGTCCGAGGTCGCGGCCCCGATTGAGACCGAGAGCGTGGTGGACGGATTCCCGGCGTTGTAGTCTGCGATGGCCTCTTCCAGGGCTCTCATCGCCTCTATACCGTCCCCCAGATCGGTGCCCCTCAGAATGACCGCGAACTCGTCTCCGCCGACCCTGGCGCATATCCCTTGTCCGGCGAAGGTGGTTCTCAACACCCCGGCATACGCTTTGAGGAGGTCATCGCCTTCCTTGTGACCTTTGGTGTCATTGACCAGCTTCATCCCGTCGACGTCGGTGCTGAGTATGGTGATGGGTCTTTCGGTAAAGCGGGACGGGTCGTCCAGCCTCTTCATTTCTTCTTCGAAGTAGGCCCTGTTGTAGAGGCCCGTCAGGGGATCGTGGAGGCTCATGTACCGTACTTGCGCCTCCATCCTTTTTTGTTCGGTGACGTCCCGGGCGATGCCATGCAGCGCCGAGAGGTTCCCTTCGTCGTCATAGACAGGCGCGAAGCGCTGCTCAGTCCAGACAGTTCGTCCGTCTCGATGCTTCCACCTGAGAACTGTCGGCCTGTCGAGATCCTCGCCCTTTGCGAACAGCCTGATTAAGCCGGCGTCATCAGGATGGATACACGACCGCGCCAGACCGAAGTCCGCGCACATCTCCTCTGCCGTATACCCTGTGACCGAGACGACCGCGGGGCTCAAGTACTCAAACTCCGGCTCGGGGAGCAGCCTGAGTCGGAAGAGGACATCGCTTGTATGCTCGGCGATGGAGCGGAATCGTTCCTCGCTTTCTTCCAGCCTGCGCTGCCGCCGGCGCTCCTCGGTTACGTCCCTAAACACCAGAATTACACCGGATACGGTTCCGTCACGGTCGTGGATGGGGGCGGCGCTGTCCGCGATCGATCGCTCTGTGCCGTCCCTTGAGATCAAAGATGTATGGTTAGCGAGGCCTATCGTGCTGCCGTCGGCCAGAACACGATCCACAAGGTTGGGCGCCGGTTGCCGTGTCTCTTCATTGAATACCTTGAACACATGGGCGAGAGGGCATCCCAACGCCTCCGCTGCCGTCCACCCAGTGAGAGACTCGGCGACAGGGTTTAGGACCGTCACTTTGGCATCGCGGTCCACCGCGATTACGGCGTCTCCGATGCTGTTCAATGTGACCCTTAGCCTTTCACGTTCACTGTCGCTTTCATGGCGGACTTCCTCCAAGGAAACCATGAGTAGCATGAGAGAGGTCATGAGAGCCAGCGCGCACGCCAGATAGTGTCCCAGCGGACTCACAACCTGAATGTCATGAGCCAGGGGATACGTCGTGTCGAGGATTCCCCACACTATGAGACAGGTGCCCGCCAGACGACTTCCCCGGAAGACCGACACGGCCTTGTCTCTTATGAGGACCCATCCGGCGCCGACTAGGGCGGCGCCCACTGCCAGAAACACCGGCATCGACGCCAGGACCGGGTTCTCCAACCCGAGATTGCCGAGGACGCTCCACAGAGTCGCGGCAATGGGGAGGACGGCGAGATTGCGGAAGGTGACATTTGTCTTGCCCGCTATGTACAGGGCTCCCATCGCAGTGTGTATCGCGCCGATTGCGGCCAGCGCATCCGTTGAAATCCTCCATATGAGGTCAAGGTGAGGAAATGCTACCCGTGAAAACGTAATGAACAGGATTATGGTGTTGTTGAAGAGCGCGGCCGTCCAGTATAGAAGGTATTTCTTGCGGGTCTCGCGCCACATGAAGAAGAAAGCCGAAGTCACGATGGATAGGAGCAGGATGCTTTGGATGATCGAAGGCATGTCTAGTCCGGGCACTGAGCTCCCCCCTGGTTGTCCGCTGGGTGCGGACACCAATGGAGTTATCGAACTAGACGGCCTGGAGGTGAGGGAGTAGAGCGACTTCTCAGGCAAAACGAAACGTCCCCGCATCTTCCATACGGGGCGGGGACGTTTGGCTAGACGGTGTAACCGCTCCTATGACGGGTTGTCCCCCGGTCTAGTAGTTTTCGCAGAGTACCTGATAGTGAGCTCTCGGATGGGCGCACGCCGGGCAGACCTCAGGGGCCTCAAGACCCTCATGGATGTAGCCGCAGTTCCTGCAATGCCACTTGGTGACTTCCGGGCGGCTGAAGAAGGTGCCGGAGTTGACCCTCTCCAGGAGTTTACGGTACCGGCGTTCGTGGGCTTCTTCAACCTCCGCCACCTCGGTGAACAGGGTCGCCAGCTCATCAAAACCCTCTTTCTTCGCCGTCTCGGCGAATTCCCGGTACATGGTTGTCCATTCGTAGTTTTCGCCCGCAGCGGCATCCTCAAGGTTCTTCTTGGTGTCTCCTATGAGTCCGAGCTTTCGCGCCCACAGTTTGGCGTGTTCTTTCTCATTCTCGGCGGTCTCAAGGAAGATGGCCGCTATCTGCTCATAGCCTTCCTTCTTGGCAACGCTGGCATAGTAGGTGTACTTGTTGCGGGCTTCAGATTCTCCCGCGAAAGCCGCCTTTAGATTCTTCTCTGTCTGGCTTCCCTTTAGTTCCATTGGTGGCACCCCCATTGGCGAGTTATGGTCACGTGTTCTGCGAGATTATACATGAGAAACTGCGGGCACGTACGTCGTATTATGTAAAATCACGTCGGAACCCCCTTCATTCCAGTGGCTCGCATGGGCTAATGCGCCCAGCGAATAATCGCAGGGCGAGCTCCCTCCGCCTGTGCTAGAATTGCTGTATCGACCGGGGTTTCATACTTTGTACCTGACTGGAGGATTATCGGTGAAGCGGGTCTGTCTTATCGTTTTCCTTGTGGTGGTCTCTGTATTGGGGGTCGCGCTTGCCTCTTGTTCCGGCGAGCAAGAGCCGGGCGAAATAACCCTCACTCCGCCATGGGAAGTGGGAGAAAAGGGTGTCTACGAAGTCAAGCGTGGAGACGAGATCCTGGCGACCTGGGAGATGCGTGTTGAAAGCGATGAGGCAGGCATGGCTCTGGTGTCCGAGATGAGGGGAGAGGGGTTTTGCGAGGCGGCGCGCGTGAAGGTAGATCCCGTGACTCTCTTCCCCGAGGCAATGTCTTTCTCACAGGAGACCGAGGCGTCTGAAGCCCGATACACCGTGACTTTCACGAGCGACGAAGCCATCATATCCGTTGAGCCGCGGAAGGGTCATCCGGATGTGCCCGCAGTCAGAGTAGCCATCCCGGAAGGGCCTCACTATGAGAATGAGACACTCCTCATGGTGATGCGGGCCATGCCCCTTGAGGTCGGTTTCACCGCGACGGTCCAAGACGTGGTCACCCGCGCCGCGAAAGTCGCTCCGGTGGAGATCAACGTAGTCAGAGAGGAGCCGGTTCAGACCGTCTTGGGTGAGAAGGACTCTTTTGTGGTTGAGTTGGTCGGCTTTGAACAGTACTTGTGGGTGGCAAAGGATGGGCCCCGCCAGATCTTGCGTTTTGAGAACAAGGCCGCCGGGACCGTATCCGAGCTCACGGAGTACACGGCCAAGTGACTGGAGTCCCCGCTAGGACACTTCTCTCTATTGACATGCGCTTTTCGGCGAGTGCTAGTATGGAACGGCAAAGGACATGCCTGTGTGGAGGTGGCCCTTGAGAGAGCGAATTGAACGTAACCTTGCGCTTGAGTTCGTGAGGGTGACGGAGGCCGCCGCTCTTTCTTCGGGCCGGCTCATGGGCACAGGCGATAAGGAAGGTTGCGACGGTGCCGCGGTCAGGGCTATGAGAGCCGTCCTGGGCACCGTTGATATTGATGGCACGATAGTGATCGGTGAGGGTGAAATGGATGAGGCTCCTATGCTCTACATCGGAGAGAAAGTCGGGACAGGCAGGGGCCCTTCGGTAGACGTAGCCGTTGACCCTCTGGAAGGAACCAACGTCCTGGCAAGGGGTCTATCCAGAGCGCTTTCGGTCCTGGCCGTAGCCGAATCAGAGTGCTTGCTTCACGCCCCCGACATGTACATGGATAAGCTGGCCGTCGGCCCCCGAGCCGCGGGCCGTATCGACCTGGACGCCCCCATCAGGGAAAATCTGATCGAAGTAGCCAGGTCCTTGGGGAAGAACGTCGAAGACCTAGTCGTGGTAATACTTGAGCGTCCTCGGAACGAGACTCTCATCAGGGACGTCCGCGAGTCAGGCGCGCGCATCAAGCTGATTCCAGATGGCGATCTGAGCCCGGCAGTGTCAGTTGCGTTCGAGGATTCGGGCGTGGACGTACTCGCGGGCATCGGCGGCGCCCCAGAGGGAGTCCTCGCAGCCGCTGCGCTCCGGTGCGCCGGCGGCGAGATGCAGGCCCGTCTCTGCCCGACAAGACCCGAAGAAGTGAAGCGTGCCGAAGAGATGGGGATAAGGAATGTGCGGCGGAAACTCACTATGGACGATCTGGTGAAAGGTGACGATGTACTATTTGCCGCGACAGGCGTTACGGATGGAGAGCTCCTGAGAGGCGTTCGATACTCGGGACCAATCGCCAGGACCCACTCGCTGGTGATGAGGGGCACCACCGGGACGGTGCGGTTTATCGAGGCAATACACCGCCTGGACAAGAAAGCTGCTGCTAGAGGAGAGGACTCAACCGGCTTGTGGAGGGAATGAGTTTGTCCGCTTCTGAACCAGTGTTCCGACGTGTTGAAGAAGGCGTATTCACCTATTCGCGACCTCTAGGAAAACACGGCCCCAGTGTCGCAAGCGTGCTCTTCATGGGGCCCGAAAGCGTACTGGCTTTCGACACTCTATGCGGTCCCAGAGACATGACCCTGTTCTCTAAGATGGCCGGTGACAGGCAGGTTTATGTCGCTTATTCCCATGCTGATTGGGATCATTGTCTTGGAACCGGAGCGTTCGGGTCGCCTGTTGTGGTCGCCCATGAATTCACGCGTGGACGACTCTTGGCACCGTCACACCCTGAACTGGAAGCGGTGCGACGGGAGAGTCCGGACCTGGTCAAGGGAGCCGAGATGGTTCTTCCATGCCTCACCTTCACAAGTACAGTGGCCCTCGACTTGGAGAGAACTCCCCATTTGAGTCTGCGCGCATCGGGAGGGAAGGGAAGAAGGAGTGCCGTCAACCCTATACAGCCTGTCCTGACAGGGGAACCTTCCGGGAGACGGATCGAGCTCCGACACCTGCCGGGACATACCGCCGATTCTTGTGTTGCCTACGATGTCACTACGGGGATTCTCGCTGCGGGTGACGCCGCGGAAGATCCCCTTCCATCAATCGGAGATCCCAGGTCGCTCAGCGCTTGGATATCCGGGCTCAGGGAATGGGCAGCCCGCGCCAGGAGAGTCATACCCGGGCACGGGCCGGTATCGGGGCCCGAGCTCCTCAAGCGGAACGCCAAGTACCTCCGGTCAGTGGTGGGGATCATCAAAGAGGCATCTTCGAAGGGCACGCCTCCGGAGAGCCTTACTGCCGAGTTCGGATTGGAAAGGGCGTTCCCGGAGATCATGACGTCTTTGAGTTCCATGGACCCCCGGGAACGAGAGTTCTATTTGGAAGTACACCGCGAGAACTTGTTCAGGACCTGGACGGCGTTGTCGTAGCAGGCGGCGGATGTCGCCCGGTCAGAGACCTTACGGCGGAT
>DUUV01000004.1 GCA_012841375.1 Candidatus Fermentithermobacillaceae bacterium | reverse complement strand
TCTTTGTCGAAGAACAGCCACATGAAGGCGTCCATTAGGGTGGTCTTGCCAGCTTCGTTGTCGCCGTAGATAATGAGGTTCCTGCCGTCCGGCGTGATCTCGAAGTGGGCGAACTTCTTGAAGTTCCTGAGCGTAAGCCGGTTTACGCCCATCACCCGGTAGGCCGCTTCGATAGGCATTTCAGCCGCCGTTTGCCTGTCGAACATGCTAAGTTGACTCTGGCTCATCTTTGAAGTCTCCTTCCTTAGGGGAATTGGATACCGAAGAGTCAGGATCTACTACTGCCAACAACTTCTCAACGCACTCTTTGGCCCTGCGGATCCACCTGCGTCCGTTCACGGAATCCGAGGCAGCGAAGTTGTCTTCCGCAAGTTCCAGGTAGAGGTTGACTGCATCGGCGAGACCGTGAGCGTGAGCGAGGCGATAGGCGTCCGTATAGGGTTTGACGGGCTTATCTGCTGTTGCTGGCGATTGCGCTCTTGCCGGCATGTTCCGAACCTCCTTCCTCCTCCGTGACCGGCTGCGGTACGCGTGTTGCCTTTGCCTCTAAGTACCTCCCGGCGCCAAGAGCCAGGATCTCCATTGCCTTCTCAAGTCTCTCCTCCAACGTCATGACCGTGCCTCCAACTCCAGGGGCGGGATCTCAACAACCGTGAATCTCCTGGTAGGCCACTCCCATTCCTTCATCCAGCCCCACACCGTCATGTGGCTCACGCCCAAGTGCTTGGCCACTTGGGCCTGGCTCATGCCCTGGCCGTAGTACAGCTCATGCACCAACTGCTTAGCGGGCTTTCGGAAACGTGCTTCGATCAGCCGCTGAGCGTTCTTGACTCCCATTCTCCTCACCCCGATTACATGGTATCACAATCGTATGAACGCATCAACTATTTTTATGAATCATAAACACCATTAAACATTCGCCAAACATTCGCCGGGAAAAATGAGCCTCCAGTCCCGTTGCATTAAGCTTTTGTAACGCCGCATAATTTCTGATAGGATATTAATGTGACCAAATAGCAGAGAAAGGGGGGGAACAACATGGTCATGGCGGTAATCGGCAAGCGGATCAAGCGACTCAGGGAACAGCGAGAGAGAAAGCAGCGGGATCTCGCCAAGCAACTAGGGGTCTCGCAAGCCACTCTCTCCAACTGGGAACGCGGTTTCTCTGAACCCCCCTACGCAATGTTGGTTAAGCTGGCTGAAGCACTCGGCGTTAGCCCCGCTGACCTCCTCGGGACGGGGGAGGAAGCCAAGGCGCCGCCCGCATTGGATAACGGGGTCGTAACCGTCCGACTTGTACCCGTAGTCCGCAACTTGTGGCTCAAGGATCTGACCCAGCCCGAGAACGTACAGGCGTTGGCGCCTTTCCCCGGTGAGGGAGGCACCAAAGAAGTGATTGGCTACAGACTCAATAAAGATACCGGGGTGTATTTGGCAAACGATGTGCTCTTCCTGGAAATCAAGAACGTCTACCGGGACGAAGAGCAGGTACTCACGGCGGATATATCTTCAGGAAAGATCGAGGTCGGATTGTACAGCGGAGTCCACGCGCACACGGTCATAGGGACAGTCATCGGCTTCTTCAGGCCGTCCAGGGACTAGAACACGTAAAGCACTAATTGGAAGGGGGCCGAGCATCGCATTGGACGGTTTTCGGGCAGCAGCTTACGTCAGGGTTAGTAGAGACAAGTCACAAGGTGGTAGGAAGGGCGAGATCATTTCGCCCGCCCAGCAGATGGTCGCAATCCAGAGAGTCTTGGATGAGACCGGCTGGGAGCTCTCACACGAAGAAAAGGACATAGACTACTCAGGGTACAGGATTCACTACACGAAGCGGCCTGGGCTCATGCGTCTTTTGGAGGCGGCAAAAAACCGTGAGTTCCAGGCTCTAATAGTCTATAAGATAGACAGGATCGGCAGGACGGCGGCAGAGCAACTGGAGATTATCAGCACCTTCGAGGGGCACGGATGCCGAGTTATCTCTGCAACCGAACGGTTTGACACGAGAACCCCCTCAGGGAGACTCGCCCGCAACCTCCAGGCTCCCATTAGCCAGTTTTACTCAGAGCAACTGTCCGAGAACATCAGGGACGCTAAGCTTACCATGGTGGCCGAGAAGAGGAGGTCGCCCGGGGGGCAGCCGCCCTACGGGTACAGGTGGGAGAACAAGCGACTTGTGCCGGATCCAGGGAGCGCCCCTGTCATCAAGCAGATGTTCGAGATAGCGCTCTCGGTGGGGAAAATCCAGACTTGCCAGAGGATATGGGAATACCTTGACCGGGAAGGTGTGAGACCCAAGTCAGGAAGGCCGTGGAGTCTCGATTCAATCAGGTATGTCCTCAGGAACCCCATCTACATCGGGAAACAACGGTATTTGGGAGAGCTCTACGAGGTAGACGTGGAACCACTGGTGAGCAAGGAGACGTGGAACGCCGTACAGGCCATAGTCGGCAAAGGAAAATCCAGGAGCACCTTCAAGAGACATCTTCTCTCGGGCTTTATACATTGCACATGGGAAGGGCACCTAGAAGAAGGTTGGAGTCCGAGTACCGCCTTCGTCTATGAACATCAATCGGGCCACGGCGACAACCCCCGTTACGTCTGTAGGATGGGACGGCGATACCCTCAAGGGAGGGGCCGGTGCCCGAGACCCATCTTGGCCCGAGAGGGCCTTGAGAAAGCTCTTGTCCAGGAACTTATGAAGTGGGTCCGTCGCCAGGGGCAAAAAGACTTCTCGGGAGACATAGCGGTAAAAGCGGAAATTGAGGAAACGACAAAAGCCCTAGAAAAGCTGGGCGCGGAGCTCTCTCAGGTGAGTGGGATGATAAACGCGCTCTTCGAGGACTACCACAAATACAGGGTCATCACTCGTGAGCAATTCGCGGAACGCAACGCCATATACCTTGAGGAGCAGGCTCAGATCAAGACGGAGTACGAGAGGCTTGAGTACCGACTGGGGCTTCTCGAAGCAAACATGGAGGCCCAGGCGGACGCCAAGATAGCCCTGGAGGACTCATGGTATCACCTGGATTTCGATGAAAAGAGACAGGTGTTGGTGCTACTTATTAAGCGCATCCTGGTCTATGACGACCGTCTCACGGTAGAGACCTACGGTGAGCCTTTCGACATTCACCCCACGCTCATCTACCGTCACTGCCTGTACTTCGCGGGGCAAGAGCCGAGGGCGAACGTCGGCATGTTCACCAGCGAGCGAAACCCGAGCAAGAATCCGGAACTTCGGATAAAACGCAGGAAAAAGAAGTAGGCTGGTGGGGGCTCGGGGATTTGAACCCGGGACCTCTCGGATGTGAACCGAGCGCTCTTACCACTGAGCTAAGCCCCCACGTCTTATGTCTACGGCAGGGGTTCGAAAGCGGAGTTTGAACCAGTGACCTCCGTTTCATATACCCTACCGTTCTAACGAACGACCGGCGATCATACTCTTTTACCCCATACCGTAAGAAAGGGGGTGAGAGAGTTGCGGAGAGAAGAACAGGGTCTTGAGGCCATCCTGTGGGCCGCCCGGCGCATCATCCGCTACCGGAAGGGCCATGAACCCGTAGGGAGGGTGCAAGACGCCCTGGATGCCCTAGGCTTCGAGACGAGAACCGGTCTGAAGCCGCTTCTTTGTCATGAGCACAAGACCGACTATGGCTGGCACCTGGTGTGGCACCTGCCGCCCGGGATCTCGTCCAGGGAGATCGTGCAGAAGGCGCATTACTTCAAGGAACAAGCCGGCGGGGAGATAGAATTCCGGCTCCTCGGGCAGAAGCTCCACATGGACCTCTGCCTAACGCCGTTGCCTAAGAACGTGCCTTATGAGCGGAAGCCCCAGGGGTATCCGGGGATGAAACTGCCCGTGCCGTTGGGGGTGACGCAGCAAGGACCTCTCGTTGTGGAGATCGCCGACAAGCCGCACGTCCTCATAGGCGGAAACACCGGTTGCGGGAAGACCACGCTCCTCCGCCATTTGGTGGTGAGCCTACTCCTGGCGGGAGCGCAGGTCATTGTCGTGGACTTGAAGGGGGGCTTGGACTTCGCTTGCTTCCGCCGTCACTGCACGCTCATAACGGACACTCAGGGAGCAGTGGAGATGATGGACGCGCTCTACGGCGAGACGAAAAGGCGCATCCCCGTCCTGGAGAAGGCCATGGTCACAAGCCTGGTAGAGTACCCCGGAGACGACCTGCCATTCATCGTCTTCGTCATTGATGAACTGGCCCGACTCGATGGGCGCGAGGCACAGCAGAAACTGAACCGTCTCGTGAGCTTGTCGAGGAGCACCGGCATTGCCGTGGTGGCAGCAACGCAAAGGCCATCGGCCTCGCTCTTTCAGTCCACGCAGTTTTCAAACACCAGGATGCTCTTCGCGGGCCGCCTGTCTTTCTGGGTGCCCAAGCCCGAGGACTCGCGTATGGTCTTGGAAGACGAAGCCGCCGCCGACCTCCCTGCCGACATACCCGGCCGGGCGATCTGGCAGTGGGATAGGCAGCGGCAGGTCCAGTGCTACAACCTGAGCCTACAGGGCGCCCGGGACCTACTGGAAACTATTCCCGAAGGGAGGGGCTTATTCGGTGAACACCGTGGAAAAAGGTTGCCGCCGAGACCGGAAGATATTGCGGCTCCTGGACCTCTTGGGGGCGCTCACTACCGAGCAGGTGAGGCTCCTGTGCTTTAAGGAGCTCAAGGCGGGTGAGCGCAAAGCGCAGCACAGGCTGAAGCGACTTTATGACCTGGGGCTCGTGAAAAGGCTAAGACCGTCTCTCGACTCGCCGAACGTCTACTACACCGAGGAACGCCCCTCGCAGCTTGAGCACGTAATAGCCCGCAACTGGGTCTACTGCTACCTGGTGGCGACGTGCCGCCCGGGAGAACGACTTGAAAGTTGGCTGACGGAAGAGGATTACGGTGTCCTCCGCGCCGATGCCCTTGCGAGGATAAAGAACTACCCCACGGACAAGAGCCGCTTTCTCTTCGTGGAAGTGGAGCTCTCGGACAATCGGTTCGACAAGGTGCGGAAATACACACAGCTCTGTCAGCAGGGCATAGATGCGTGGTGGGCGGACGAAGCCGAGGTCTTCCCGCCGATCTTGCTCGTGACCGACAGCCTCACGAGGCTTGAGCGCATGAGAAGGGCGGTAAGGGACGAGAACCCGCTGGGACTCCGGTTCGACGTGAGGCTTCTGGATGACCTGAGGAGGGAGGCGGCGGGATGGACGCGGAACCCTTTGCGGTTGTCCTTTTAGGAAGGCTCCTCATGACCTTGGCCGTGGGCCGACTCTGTCAGATCGTCCTCAAGGGCCTCAAGGTTCACGAGATAGGGGACCTCTGCTGGTTCTTGGCCCTCTGCATGTGCATAACGACCGGTCTCGCGCTCGTGAAGGAAGTGGTGAGCGGCATTACCTCCTACCTGGAGCCCGTCTTCGTCTTCCTTGAGTGGTTCAATAACGAGCCCGAGGCGAAGAAGAGTTGGTGGGAATGGCTCACCACGTATCCGAAGGGAGGAAGGTAGGGTGAATACCCTCTTGACGATCATGGCCATAGGCATGGGGATCGCCGTGGTCATGTTGGTATCGCAGGCGGTGCATAAGGGCGAGTTCGGGAATATGGCGTACCAGTGGGCGGTCTTGACCGTGGCCGCCTTGGTGGTAAGCGCCTTCACCGCCCTGGTGTACGAGGTCGCGAAGTTTTTCGGCGTCCTTAGAGAAGTCGGATGGTTTCACTAACTAGAGGAAGGGGGCTTGGAAAGATGGGACTTGCGCATCTGGCGAAACCTGTGTTAGTGCCGATCCTGGCGGTGCTTGCGCTCATAGCATCGGCAATTCGGGAGCCCGTGGAGATTCTTGCGGTGGAGATAACGGAGGTGGGAGAGGAGTTCGCCGGGAAGATCCGCGATCTCGATTGGACGGCGGTACTGGAGAAGATAAAGGACATCGACGGCGGCAGGTTTCGCAAGGTGAAGATCCGGGTGAAGGACGGCGATACAGTAGAAGAAGTGGAAGTCGATCTCGACACAAAGTTAAAGCCGGGACCCGTGAAGAGCATCCTGGATAGCATCAAGGACTACGTGAATCACCAAGGGAGGAGAGGGAAGTAAGTGGCGAGAGCGAATCTGAGTCTTGACGCATCGGCGGTGTGGGCGGCGGTGACGACATTGGACGGGCGACTCCCCATGCGTGGGGCGTTCGTGGACGCACTGTGCCAAAAGCGCGGGGCCGACAAGGTGTTGGAAGTCTTGAAGGAACAGTACCCGGTGATCAAGGGCGTGGAGATCCAGAAGGACACGGACCTCAGAGTGACCATGGTATTCCCCGCATAACTACGAAAGGAGGAGTGGAGTTGAGGAAAATGGTCCGGATGTTGACAGTGCCCATCCTCATCCTGGCGTTTTTCGTCATAGCGGGTGTGGGCACGATGACTTCCGATCTGTACGGCTTCCCCATGTGGCCTTGGATCGTGGTTTACGTTTGCCTGTTTAGATGGCTCATCAAGAACCTCCAGAAAGAATGAGTCGCCCTTCGGAAAACAGGGAGGGCGGTTTCCCGCGAGGGGAAGCCGCCCTTTGTCCTGGCTCGGTTCTGCCGCTATGTGTGTCGCGGCGCACAACCCCGTGGGATACCGGCAACCACTTATTAAATGGGCTTAGCCCTATGGGGGTCTGTAGAGCCAGACCATGCCGCAAGCCCCTAGAGGAAGGAGCCCACACAACGAAGCGTGCTGCCGTGATAAACACGACCATCCTTTAGCCTAGCGCTTGCTTGCGGCAAATCATGGTCTTTGTGGAGGCTCCTTGCCTAAGGGAGCCTCCGGCGCGCGGGTGCCAGTCAAGCGTCTGTCGCTTGACACTTTACGACGGGATATGGGATTCTCCTTCTTCTGCTGTGGTCTGAGACTGAAGCGCCTTCGCTTTCTCCAGAGTCTCGTCTTGAGAAGCCCGCTCGAGATCAGGTATAGGTGCGGGTTCCTCTTCTTCAAAGAGAGGCGGAACAGTCTGACCTTGTTGTCCCTTGTAAATCTCATGGAATCCGGCAGTTGAGATTACAAGAGCGAAGGCGTTTATGAGCAGCAGCCCCGCCGCGAGAACATTAGCTGGAGAGTGCCAGGGCAAAACGAAGGTCCCGTCTGCCACTGCCAACAGTGTGAGGATAATGAGCCCCGTCAAGAAGGCCATGCCTCTGAGCTGCCATGCGGTGAACTTCCGCATCCTCATGGACTTTATGACCGCAACAACCGTGTAGACCGCCGAGGTCAGTCCGAGCCAACTCTTTAGAGTGGCAATCGTGATGAAATCTCCCATTTCCGTTCCCTCTCTCTTTCTCGGGATCTCCTCCCGTTGTATTTAAGTGACCGATGCCGCAAAGGCTCCGGCTATCACTTTGGCTATGAAGTCCATGCGCTTGACGATCCACTCTGCCTCTTCCTGCCTGTCGTGGAACCCGACTTCGAGGTACACGCAGTAGGCGTTAGGAGCGGCGATCTCCGCGAGTGAGGCATTGGGTTCAACGCGCCGGAAGCCGCCCGGATTGAAGAGCGCAAGCGCCTCGCAGATCGCCCTCGTGACCCTCGCGCCGTTCACAGAGCCGGGCCAGTGGAATCCCTCAGTGCCCCGGCCCTGACCCTGCTTGTCCTTGGGCATGGAGTTCGAGTGCAGGCTCATGTGGTACGTTGCAGGCCAGGTGTCGGACTCGGCGTCTATCTCCTTGAGTGTCATTCCCGGGCGGGAAATCTTGACCTGGAATCCGAGGCGCGAGAGCTCGCTTGCCACGAGCCAGCCGAGTTCAAACATTCTCCTCTGCTCTGTGCCGAAATCGCCCACGCCCATATTCTCTGGCTGCTGGGACGGCGAGATATAGACCCTTATCCCCTTAGTATTCAACGGTTCATCACCCCGTGGTAATTCGCCTTCGGGACGCGAGGGCATCATCAAAAAGAAGTTGGGCATGAGCTTGTACCCTACGTTGATACCGAAATCAGCGTCGTAGAAGGAGGCCGATGATCCGCCGTCGCAGTTTAGGGCTTCTACGCAGCCCAACGCCTTCAAGGCGATGGCCATGTTCTCCAAGGTGGCAGACTGGTGGTAGGCGAAGATGATGTCTCCGTCGGCCTTCACGGCTATTACTACCCTGGGGCCTTCTCCTTTTCTCACGTCCCACCTGGGATCATTGATGGACGTTTTGCAGACCTGCCCCTTCTCAAGGAGCCTGGGGCCGATCTTGATGCCCCACTCGACGGGGTTCCCCGGCTCGGGAGGCGGGATCTCCCTGTCGATGTAGATTCTGCCACCTTTCTTGTACACCGCATGGTAGTTCCCGTCCGTAGGTCCGTCGGGGCTTGAGTCCGCCGCCGGCCGCACGACCTTGTCGTTTATGACCAGTTTCCCGCAAGGGATAGAGCCTTTGGGGTGCGTTTCGGGACGTCCCGCATAGAAACCGGCATCAATACCGGCTATGGCCCCTTCCTGCCTCGCTACGTCACTCAATCTCCGGAACTGCCCGTCCTCGTAGAAACGCACCTGCGACGGCTTGCAGACCTTGAATTTCACTGTCCGACACCTCGTCTCTGGAGTAGATGATTTGTGTCGCGGAGGATCATGTCTGATTTCCCGTTCAGTTCAGTGAGGGTTTCCGCTAAAGAGACCCTCATGTCGTTTATGGCCTTTGTGTTGTTCTCCACCGCCTGCGTGTTGTTGTTCACGAGATCCCGGAGAGGCTTGTTCGCCTCGGAGACGGCCGCCGCCACCATCTTTGCGAAGGCGTCCGCCGGGATTGTGGGTGATTCATCTCTTGGCTCCGGTTTGGCCTCTGCCTTCTTCTGCTGCGTAGTCGTCTGAACCACGACCCATGCCAACACCGCCAGTGCCAATGCCCCCAAACTCAGATTGCCGATTGCTCCCCAGTCCACTTGAGATCGCCCCCTATTCCTCGTCCTCTCTCTGCCCCAAAAGCACGGTCTTGTAGAACCGGATGGCCTGCTCCAGCCGTTCTCTCCCGGCATCGTCCAGCCAATCGGTGATGAAGACCTGCTTCTCCGCCTGGCTCAGACCGTGGAGCGGGTCAAGGTTGCGAAGGCTTGTCTTCAAGCCCTGCGCGGTGCCGCCCAGTTGGATGTACTCGGCAAGGTATTTCTCCATGGCGTCTTTGTCCTCATAGCGGAGAGCGAGCTTCAGGTTGTAGAGGGCGTTTGACCTGGGACTTATGGTGCCGGTGTACTCGGTTGCCTTGCCGATCTTCTTGAGGAACTTCCGTTTCTCATCGAGAATATCATAGTAACTGCCTTCGCCGGGATCATCTGCGTAGATGAAGAGGTTTTGAATCCTGTCCAAATACGAGCGGTGAGGGAGCCCCGCCAGGTGCTTGTACTCCTCGCCCAGACCGACCTGATCGAAGATGTATTGCCACCTGTCGCGGATAGGACGTGAGTCGAAAACATCCGGGAACGTCTTCACGCCAAGGAAGGATTCAGTAACCATCTTCACCCACGCCATAGACTGCCATATCTTGTTCAACGGGGCTTTCGCCATATTGATGAGCGCGTCTTTAAGCGTGATCTTTCCGCTTAGCCAGTCACTTACGACCTGCTGCGGGGCGTCCATCGAGAACCACTCAAGGAAATCCGCCACGGCGCCCAGCCGGTCGAAGTAGCGTATCGAGCCGTCGGGGTTCCTGCCGAGTATGACATGCGGTCTACCTCGAACGTCAGCCGACAGTTCCTCTTCCTCATCCCGCCAAAGCGTCATGTTGTACGCCTGTAGCATGGCCCATAAGAACCCTGCCTTGGCAGCAAACTTGGCGGTTCTCCAGACGAGCGTGGGGCTCTTCTTCAGGACGACTTTAATGGAGCGTCCGGCCAACTCGCCCGTCCTCCCGTCACTGAGGGCGTTCTTGTAGAGTTGCAGGTAACGCCTGAAGTTCACTTCCTGCCACCGCCAGAAGGGCATGAGCGAGTCGGCGAGGATCTGCCCGGCGACGGATACCTGGTCGTAAGCTCCCAGGAGTTGATTGGAGAGCGTGTATGCCCTGTCCCTTATGTCGGGCAGTTTCATTATCTCCTCGGGCATGGAGGCCCCGAAGTTCTTGGGCTTTCCTTCAGCATCGGACTGCATCTGCTCTAGGTAATCCAGATACGCTGCGTACCTCAGAATGGCTTCCCGGAAGTTGGCGGCCGTGTGCGCCGAGTCCCAATACTTTCGCCACATCCGCTCGGGGATGGACGCGAGCCCGACATCACGCTCGACGAGGTGCCTGAAAGCCCGGTAATGATTCACGTCGCCAAGGTCCTGCACGGTCATGGTGCTGCTAAAGCCGCCCCGCTCGAAGAAGTCCTTGAGTTTGCCGGTAATGGGGCCGCCTTTATAGAACACCCTGTAGAGTTCCTCGAAAGCCTGCTTCGACTTCTTGAACGCCGAGGGATTCCCCACAAACACGGCATCTGCGTCACCTGAAAGGTTCCTTGTCTGAGCTTTGACGAACCTGTGAGGTCCAATAGTCTGCAACGCCTTCCACGATGTCACCGCTCTTCTTGTGAGCATGGCCGCAGGATCCCGGCTCTTTAGGCGAGTGGGCCTTTCCAAGGTAAGCGCAATCTCCTCCCGTATGACGTAGGAGGGACGTGCGCCTCCCACGGCGAGTATCCGCTTCACCTGCTCGGGCTCTATGTTCATGGCGTCCAGCACGCCCGTCGCAATTTCCTCGGCTATCTTCTCCGGTATGGAAGAGGTCATGTAGAAGATGTTGCCGTCCCGAGGCTGCCACGCCGCGTATCCTTCGGGTATCATGTCCTCCCAGGTCTTGTACTTGTCACCCAGCGTCTCCCGTATGAACTGCCTCCGTTCCGAGACGTTTTTAAGGATGGTAGCCGCCTGCATGGAACCCTCGTGCTCCGAGTGCTTCAAGGCCGCAAGGAACTCGAACGTGCGGTCCTGCATGG
>DUUV01000093.1 GCA_012841375.1 Candidatus Fermentithermobacillaceae bacterium | reverse complement strand
CCCTTATTATTCTCATTGAAGAACCCTGGGCGATGGTCAGATCGTCTGCCGATAAAACTACATCCTCCAGCACTGTTTTACCTGTAAACACACCGTCCCTGACAAGCCCGCGCTTCTGAGGAGGCATCAGGTTTGTCTGCCTTACACTTTTAATATCTCCTCCGTTCAGAACTACGATGCCATCCTCATGTTCGATACCGCCGAAGTTACCGGAAATCGTACCGCCGTTGATATAGGCGAGGCCGCCTATCATACGGATGCCATATCCCATGACTCCCTTGAACGTACCGCCTTTGACAACGAGCGTGCCGAACTGGTCAACTTGTTCCAGGCCGTGCGTGCCGCCAAGCATCGTGCCGGGTCCGTTTATCACCAGCAGTTTTGCTCTGGCGCTGTTGACCGGAACCCCTTTATCGCTGAACTCACCGCCTGTCCTGTAGCTGTATTTCAGCGTCTTGCCGTTCAGATCGATGGTATAGCAGCCCTTGCCGAGATAGACGCCGACATCACGGTCGGCTGCGCTGGCCGTCGTGAAGGTAATGTCCTTTGTCAGTCTGACATGCGCCCCCGCATCGTTTTCCAGCGCGGCACGAAGCTCGGCTGCTGTGCCGACGTCCGTTATCGTCCCCGATGCAAGTGCCGTTGCCGGCATCAAAGCCAGCAGCATGGCGATACATAAAATTCCCGCGAATAGTTTTATTTTGCTCATGTTACATCCCATCCCTTTCGGTTGGATACACCTTCATTATACTTCCCGCAAGTTCGTCGATGATGACCGGTCCCCATGTTTCGGCGAAGCCCGCGTTTCCGCCCTCCGGGTAAACCTCGAGCTTTGTCTGACTCCCGCCCGTGTCAAAGCCGATCGCGATCCGCATCCTTCCGGTATGCTCTGCGTTTGAAACAATAAGGGTGCCCCGCGCGCTGTTGGCGCTGTCGAGTGACAGCCCCAGCTTTTCAATAGTGTCGTACAGTCCGCCCAGTACGATACTCTTTTCAAACGGAAAGCACCGGCTATGTGATGCCAATTAGATCACCTCCGTGTATCAGCATAACCCGGAGGAGTTCTGCAGCACAGTCCGGAAAGGGTGCAGGAAGAAAAAAAAGGGGTACAGTTTTAGTATAGGCGGCTCAAATCGAACCATTTGGCTTTGAAAAACCTCGTTTCCTATGGTATGCTCGAGTTATAGAAACGTATTTGTGGGAGACGATATATGAGAGGATATAAAGCCGCCCTGGCTGGAAAGCAGTTATATATTGCTGCACTTATCGGAATAGGTTTTCTTTGGATGGGCGCGGCCTATCTCGCACTCGCATACCGATTGCTGGCGCTTGGGCTACCCGGCGTCACCGTAAACCTTTTGGTCTGTGGTGCCTATTATGTATGTCAGGCGGCTGGGATAGGCGTTGTGGCGCTGCTGTTCCATAAGCGCGCTGCCTTTGCTGGGGGACGGGTGCTTCCTCTTCTTACCACGCTTTTCGCCCTTGGTTTCATGGCTACGGCATTATACATTTCCGCATTATGGTTAGTTATCGTCTCGGGAGCGCTGCTCAACTTATCCATCGGGGTGTTGTCCTGCTGTTATCTCACAAGGCTTTCCACCGATATCCCTCAGCAGAGGAGAGGTCTCGTGTTCGGCGGATCCTACGCATTTGGCAGCCTTGGCACATGGTTGATATCCCTACCGACAGGAGGTCTCCGGGACGCCGGCAGCTTCTTCGCCATCGCTGCGCTTGCTCTTTTATCGCTGCTCCTCCTAAGGAGGTTGGAGCCTCCCGCGATCACTGCAGATGTGGATCATCAACGCATGGGCTTCGAAAAAAAGTTCATCCTTCTAGCCGCTGCGGTGCTGTTTTTACTATCGATGGAGAACGTACTGGGCTTCTCTTTCCCGCTGCGAGGCGCACATGACAGCGTATACATAGAGTTTACGAGAGTGTTTTACGGCGTTGGACTTGTCATCGCGGGGTTTGTCAGCGACAAGAATCGGCGCTGGGGCGCTATTTGCTGCCTCGCCGCGCTGGCCTTTCCCTTCGCTGCGCTGGCGCTGGGCGGTAATGCGGGCGGTGAGACGGCCATGTGGATACTGGCCTATCTGTTCCTGGGTTTCTGG
>DUUV01000007.1 GCA_012841375.1 Candidatus Fermentithermobacillaceae bacterium | reverse complement strand
TGCCTGGCTCCGACCCGGGAGCCTATCAGTTCGGGTTCCCACCTTTCTTTTTCTTCTTCCCGTTCATATTCCGGATCCCGCCGAGACGCTTCATCTTCATCCCGAGGAGGCGCAGGCGGCGCTTCGGAGTAGGGGCAGAGAGTATGGACTGCGATATGTGCATCCACAGCCTCTCTGAGGCCGAGTGGGACTGCATGTGCAGGCTGGGGATCCCGGAGTGCCCGGTAATGATGGATAGGTAGAGAGACACACCCACGTGCATCGCAATGACGAGACCCTGGCTTCCCGTCCAGACCTGGTCAAGACGTTGGGGCCAGGGTCTCGTCACATCAAGCGGCGTACTCCTCACGCCGAGGGGCTTCTCAAGAGCCGCATTCCATTCAGGATGACCAGCATCACGCTTGCCTCGTGGATCAACATCCCGCCGGCCAGGAATACGAGTCTCCCCACCACGCCCGCCAGCAAGAGAGCAACTACAGCCACGGCAAACACCACATTTTGACGGACAACGCTCAGGATACGCCTGCTCAAGCCTATGGACTCGGGCACCCGCTCCAGCCTGTCGGTCATAAGGGCGATATCAGCAGTCTCTACGGCTACTTCGGTACCGGAGGCACCCATCGCTATACTTACGTCGGCTGTCGCCAGGGCGGGGGCATCGTTTACTCCGTCGCCTACCATGGCGACGACGTGTCCGGCGGCCTGAAGCTCGCGGATGGCTTGAACCTTTTCCTCCGGCAAGAGACCTGCTCTGACTTCGTCTATGCCCAAGAGGGCCGCCACACGCCGCGCCGCATGCTCGTTATCACCGGTGAGCATGATGGTCTTCCTGACTCCGGCCTGCTTCAGTCCTGAAACCAGACCTCTGGCTCCCGGGCGCAGCGGGTCTACGATCCCGATAAGTCCCACCGGGGCTCCTGCGAAGGCGACAAACGCCACCGTTTCACCCGTCGCTTCGCGGCGTGATGCCGCTCCCTCCTGTGCGGCAGTGAGACTTACGCCTCGCGACGACAGGAGCCTGCGGTTTCCGACTAGAACGGTCCCTTGATCGGTCTCCGCGACTGCCCCGAGACCGGGCAGGAGCGCCCAATCGCTGGCTTCCACAGGGTCAATCCCTTGCTCCTTGGCATAGTCCAGGATGGCCTTGGCCAGGTGGTGCTCCGAACGCAGCTCGGCGGCGGCAGCAAGGGCCGTAACCCATTGCTCGTTCGCCGGGATCTGGTGAGCGGTGCCGCCGGAGGGCTGGTCAAATGCCTCTACCCCGTTCACACGAGGCCGCCCCAGCGTGAGTGTGCCTGTCTTGTCGAACGCTACCACATCCACCTTACCGATGCGTTCAAGGCGCTCGCCGCCCTTGATGAGTATGCCCTTCCTTGCGGCATGTCCGAGTCCCGCGACAACCGCCACCGGTGACGCGACCACCAGGGCCCCCGGGCACCCGATGACCAGGAAGGTCAGTGACAACTCGATGTCCCGAGTAAGAAGATACAAGGCCACCGACAGGCTGATAATCAGTGGAGTGTACCAGGCGGCGAACCGGTCGAGCATCCTCTGAACCTTAGGCTTCTGGTCCTGCGCCTCAGCGACCAGGTACAGTATGCGACTGAATGTTGTATCGACTCCGACCTTTTGGGCCTCGACTTCGAGAAATCCAACCTGGCTCACGCTGCCCCCCAAGACCGAATCTCCGGGCCCCACTTCTTGCGGCAGAGGTTCTCCTGTAAGAGGAGAGGTGTCCAGAGAGGCCCGCCCCTCAAGAACCATCCCGTCGACCGGGACCCTGTCGCCCGGAAGGACGACCACCACATCACCCTTAGATATCTCCGAGGCGTCAATAACGTGGACTCCGTCCGCGCGCTTGACCCTGCCGGTTCTGGGAGCGAGGTCGATGAGGGTTCGTAGGGCAGCGCGGGTCCTGGCGAGTGTCAGGCCCTCCAGGTATCCACCGAGCACGTAAAGGAAAGTGACTGCTGCCGCTTCCCAGGCCTCGCCAATCCACAAAGCGCCGACGGCTGCGATGGTGACAAGTAAGGGGATGCTGAACTCCTTGGCAAGGAGCCTGCCGATAGCCTCCCGGGCGACCGAAATCCCGGCTACAACGGCCGCGACCGTCATGAGGACCATAAACGTGACCGGAGTCCCGCGTCCAATCGCCCGTAGGATCCACGCTGCTGCGATAAGAGAACCCGATATTGAAACGGTCAGGAGTTCACGGTGGCGTGAAACCCACCCATACACTCTTGAAGGTGCATCATACATGGTCGGACCTCCTCTCTCAGGAACAGGGGCCACAATTGAGGGGTAATCTGGTGCCGCCCCCTGCCTCGCAGGGTGCTCTATCGGACAATACTTCCTTAGAGAGTACTCACCTTAGAGTACTCCGCTTGGGGTTTTGGCCCCATAGCACCGGCCTTAGAGTGCTCGCGTTAGGGTACTGACCTCGTGGTACTCGCCTTAGAGCACTCGCCTTAGGGTGCAGCCTTGGGCTGTCACTCTAGGGTTCGACCTTGGGGTATGCACCGTAGGGTGCTCGCCTCAAGGCCAGCCTTGGGGCTCTCACTGTAGGGTGCTGACCTAGGGTACCCGCCTTAGAACACTCGCCTTAGGATGCTCGCCCTAGAGCACCACCTTGGGCTCTCACTCTAGGGTACTGACCTTCGCGTTCTCGGCCTGGAGTCCAGGAGTCCAATCCTGAGTACCCGGCTCGCGAGCACCCCTTACCGCTGCTCGACCTTCCCGCTACTCGACCTTCCCGGGCAGTACCGACACCAGCTCCAGGCTGAACTGACGGATTAGGTCTTTGACCTTCTCCTCGTCCAGAACCGCCTCGTCATATTGGAGATTCATCGCACCCGTTGCATAGCTAACCTTGGCCTTCTGGACGCCGGGGAGCCGCAACGCTGCCTTTTCGAGCCTTGCCGCACAGTTGGGGCAAGCCAGGTTCTTGAGCATATACATCTTTGCTTTCATCGTATTGACCCTCCTTGGAGTTCCCTTCGAGAGAGATCATCCCACATGAAGACCGCCGGAACCATTGACGTAGATCAATGTGACGCAGGACTCATGGAACTACCATTCATGAGGAATCTCGGACACCAGCGCCGCTTTGGGACGATAACGGTGCCGATCCCATAGACTACGAGACTATGTGTCGAGGTCAGTGCCGCGCGACACCCTCCAGGCGCTTAACATCGAGAATGAGGATGCTTCGGGCACCCGTCTGGCGGATGATACCCTGGTCGGCCAGACTACCGAGGCGCCTGCTCAGAGTCTCGGGAGTAGTACCCAGTCTGACCGCCATCTCCGCCCACGGAGCCGGAATGGTTACGGCGATTCCCTCCGCCGTCTTCAGGCCTGACGTGGCCAACCTGAGCAGTTCGGCCGCCAGACGCTGGCCGACTTCTCGAAGCCCCAAGTCGGCGATGAGTTGCTCGGCCGCGGAAAGACGCTTTGCCATCTCCTCAACGAGCCTGAGGGCAGCCTCCGGATTCCTCAAGATTTCCTGAACTGCTTTTCGAGGCAAGACACACGCTTCCGTCTCCTCGGCTGCCACCACGTCGCCTTCCATCACGGACTTGTAGAACAGCGCCATTTCTCCGAGGAACTCGCCAGGACCCAGAGTGCGAACGATTTGCTCCCGGCCGCTCGCCGATGTATGGACTACATTGAGCCTTCCGCGAGCCACAACGTACAATCGGTCAAGGATCGAACCTGCGGGAACCACCACCTCGCCCTTTCGGAAGTGCAGGTGCCGCATTTCCTTCCCAATACGATCAAGCTCGCCCGACGACAACACCCTGAACACGGAGACACCTGCTGCACACGAAGGAATTTGCTGAGACAAGAGCGGTACCTCCCCTAACTCCGAATCCCGTCAAGTTGACTTAAGTGAGGCCAACGGATGCTTCGTTACTCAACTCCATTCCTTAGGTAGTATAAGTGACACATGCCATGAATGATATGAAGTTGGCTTGGCTGGCGGAAGAACGTAGGGGTATCACGTCCCAGGTCTTGGGTTTTCATGGGTACGACATCCCAGGTGGCGGGCTTTTGTGGGCACCAAGTCCCAGGTGGCCGAATTTGATGAATACAACGTCCAAGATCGTGATCTTTCAGGGGTACCACGTCCCCAGTGGCTTGATGGCAACATGGGCTCGACGGCCTCAGTAGAAAAACCCCTAGATGAACAGACGCCCTGTGCCTTATCCCGAGCTCCTCAAGCCCTTTAGTCTCTCAAGGGCTTGGGTGTACCGTTTGCTTTTCGAAGCCCATTTCGTCAGTCTGTCACAGACAAACTTATCGCACTGAGAGCAAGATTTGAGCGACTTATCATCCACCGCGCACATGAGGATATCACAGTCTGCCGACCAATGGGTTTCGCGGTCACCGAGACAACCCCCGCACCACCGAATCTGTTCCGGCTTGACGCTGCCCTGCGTATCCTTGTTCAACCAGGCCAGTACCCTTTTCATGGCTCCGGGATCAGACGGTGCTCGGTACAGGTCGCATTCGCCGCAGTTCATGCCACATACAGCGATGATGTCCTCTGTCTCCTTCACCATAGCTCTCACCCCTTGAGGCACATCGTTTTTTCACAGCGAGGAGATTCTAGGCAGTCATCTGTTCTCCTTTCCACATACTCTTGAATATTCACCCAAGGCTGTTGTTTCGGCAGTGGACATCAACATCTGAGAGGGAAACTCCGCAGCAGAGGGAACAGTCCGTAGCATGAGCATCATCAAGACCCACCAAATAACCCTGCGCGGCGGGCTGGATTGCAACATCGTCTTGCGCCCGCTCCGCGATGATCATCTTCCCTACCTCTACAAATGGTGTGCCGACCCCGAGGTGCTCTATTGGACTGAAGGGGGCCCGGCAGACAAGGAACTGTCCTATGGACCGAATACCGTTCATGAGATATACGGCACCGTTTCGCAGAATGCCCTCTGCTTCCTCATTGAGGTTGATGGCATCCCCATCGGCGAGTGCTGGTTGCAGAAAATGAACCTCCCGGACGTAAAGGCGATGTATCTCGATGGCGCGGACGTCCGGCGGATAGACATATCTATCGGCGAAAAGGCGTACTGGGACCGCGGCATCGGCACCACCTGTGTAAGGATGCTGATAGACCTTGCCTTTTCGAGAGAAAATGTCGACGTGCTGCACTGTATATGTGAGGACTACAACGTTCGAAGCGTACGCATGTGGGAGAAGCTCGGCTTCTCGCGGGTGTTGGCCGAGCCCTTGCCCCAGCACCACAAGGGGCGATACCGGTGCCACTATAGGCTGACGAGGCAGGAGTTCCTTGGGTTCAGGCAGACTAGGATACCTCTCTAGCCACGTAGTACTGGGCTTGCGCGTTCCACAACTCAGCGTACTTACCGCCTTCGTCGGCAAGCAGTTCCTCGTGACTACCCCGCTGCACTAGGCGGCCCTCGTGGAGGACGGCGATATCATCGCAGAAGCGGCAAGACGATAGACGGTGTGAGATGAACACGGCTGTCTTGTCCTCAATTATGT
>DUUV01000107.1 GCA_012841375.1 Candidatus Fermentithermobacillaceae bacterium | reverse complement strand
CCCAGTCGGTGCGTCCGGCGTCCTCGCAGCTGAACTCAACGTCGTCGGTGAAGGTGCGCGCCAGGCGCACGGCGTCGTAGGCGCTCTTGACGACCTCTTCGCGGCTCATGCGCAGCTTCTTCTCGACGTGCACCTTGCTGGTCGCGATGAAGGTGTGGATGCGGCGGCGTGCGGCGGGGGCGAGCGCCTCGCCGGCGGTGACAACGTCCTTTTCCACCGCACGGGCCAACCCGCAGATGACCGGCCCCTGAATCTGACGCGCGATCTCGTTGACCGCTTCGAAGTCGCCGGGCGAGCTGATCGGGAACCCCGCTTCGAGCACGTCAACGCCCAGTCGCGCCAGCTGCTGCGCCATCTCCAGCTTCTCTTTGAGGTTCATGCTGAAGCCGGGCGATTGCTCGCCGTCGCGCAACGTCGTGTCGAAGATGATGACACGGTTGTCGGGATGTCCGTCGGGTCTGGGATTCATGATGCCTCACCCTTTCCTGCAGCGGTCCGGGCCGGACCTGCTGAAAACAAAATCGCCCCCGAACCGGCGTCAAGTACCGGTCCAGGGGCGATCGGAGTCTTTCGTCGCGGTACCACCCTGGTTCGATGCGCTCGGGTCGGGTGAACCGAATCACCTGCAACCCTCAAGCGCGCATCCTTCATTGGCCCGATCACGGGGGCCGTCCGGCGCGCTCTACTTGCCCCCGGGGGGCTTTCGCTCGCGCGGCTCCGAGGCCAGTTCAGCGGCTGCGTCCACGGCCTCGCACCAACCGGCCGCTCTCTCCAGGCACGTCCTTCCGCCTACTATTCCTCATCGTCGCCTTTGCATCATCTGTGGAAGAACCGGGGAACGGAGCCGGCCTCGCAGGCTTGTTCTCCCTTCCGGATCCGTAACTTCTATCCAATTGCACAAGGCTTCGTCAAGAGGGATCCGACGGGTAGCTGCAGATTCCCCGTGCGGTCGCCTGAAAATCCGGCGGCGTCTAAACAGATTTTCCGATGGCTGCGCACGCAATGGGACGCTCCGGCAATCCCGATGCACCAGAAAAGTGCTGTGCGCCGATCCGCACAGCGTGTTGGTGGAACCTGTCGGCTGTTTCAAATTGAGTCGTCCGCGATCTGTAAATTGTTTCACGATAAGGCTTTATGATCACCTGGGGTGTGCGCCGCCGTTCGTCGGCCCGTTCGGCGTCGCCCTGATCGCGTATCAGGAAGTCACACCGGCCAAAATACAGAGAAGTTCCCATTTACAATGCCTCTTTTTTCTGGCAACGTATCGCTTCGGCTAAGGCAATGGCCTCCGAGAGGCAAACCTGGCCGATACGGAGAAGACTGCAGGATCGGAGGTTAGGCGCGGCGCATCCCACCCGGAACGGGCGGAATCAGCATGATCCGGATCGTGTGTCGAAAGGGTCTGATCGTGCAAAATTTCACAGTCAGCGGGGCCGATGTGACGCATTTCAGAATTTCGTTTTGAGAAGCCGCAAACGGAGCGAATCCGGCGCCTCAGAGCGAAAGCCTGAAAGAAGGTAACTTAGAGCAAACCCACCGACGATCTGAGAGAATGGCACGGAACTGGCAATAAAATGTCTCTGAACGGAAAAGAAACCGGGGCCGCCCGAGCGGCGACCAAGGTTTGAAAAAGAAAGGACCGACGACAACAAAGATTCTTACATTTGATCGAGGCGTGGGGCTGCCAACCTTTGACAAGGTACCTACCAAACAAAGAGCAACCCTCCAACACTCACTTCAGGCTTAGCCAAAAGCCGAAACTCCTTCCTGAAGGAACCCCACGCAACTGGCACTGCCAGTTTGAGGCTTCACGCCTCGGTCTTCTTCCAACTTTCGGTTCTTGTAGATTCATCTGAGCACCCACACCATGAGAAGAAAACCCCCGCCGCCGGCGGGGGTTTTCATTTGGGGGCACCCGGGAGAGGGATGGGCCGTCAGTCGATCGTCGGCAGGTCGCGTTCCTTCATCAACTCAGGGCGGTTCTCCAGCGCCGCCCGCACGGCACGCGCCATGTCGTTCAGCGTGAACGGTTTCTCGATCATGGTGATGATACCCGAATCGCGGATCTCGTCGTCGGTCAGCGTCTCGCTGTAGCCCGAGCTGAGCACGATCGGCACCTTTGGCCGCAGCTGCTTGATCGCGCGCGCCAGCTGCGTTCCGGTCATCTTCGGCATGGTCTGGTCGGTGATGACGACGTCAAAGGCGTCGGGCGTCGCGCGGAAAAGCTCCAGCCCCTCCAGGCTGCCGTTGGCGATGGTCACATGGTAGCCGAGCCGCTCCAGCAGCTCCTTGCCGAACTGGAGGATCGCCTTTTCGTCGTCGATCCAGAGCACGCGCTCGCCATTGCCACGCGGCGTGCGCGGCTGGCGCTGCTGGGGCGCCGTCTGTGCCGTGTCCAGCGCCGGCAGATAGATGTCGAACCGCGAGCCCACGCCGGGCGTGCTCTCCACGCCGATCACACCGCCGAGCGCGGTGACGATGCCGTGGACTGTTGCCAGCCCCAGGCCGGTGCCGCCGCCCTTTTCGCGTGTCGTGAAGAACGGATCGAAGATCTTGTCGATCAGCGTGGCGTCCATGCCGATGCCGGTATCGGCGACGCTCAGCAGGACGTGGCGGCCCGGCTGCAGGTGCGGGTATTTCTCCCGCAGTTCGGCGTTCGCTTCGATCTGGCGCAACGAGACCTCCAGCACGCCGCCGTCGGGCATCGCCTGGTAGGCGTTGGTGCACAGATTCATCGTCAGCTGGTGGATCTGCGTCGGGTCGGCCTGCACGGTCGGGCACTGCAGGTCGACGCGTTCGTGGATCTCGATTGTGGCCGGCAGCGACGCGCGCAGCAGTTTGAGCACTTCGCGCACGATCGTCTGGACCTGCATCGGCCGTCGCTCGCCTTCGACCTGGCGGCTGAAGGTCAGGATCTGCCGGACGAGATCGCGCGCGCGCCGGCCGGCGACGAGCACCTGCTCCAGGTTTGTGCGCAGCCGGGTGTCCTGCACCTGCGCCTTGACCAGTTCCGTGTAACCGACGATGGCGGCGAGGATATTGTTGAAGTCGTGCGCGACGCCGCCGGCCAGTGTGCCGATCGCTTCCATCTTCTGGGCGTGGCGCATCTGCTCCTGGATCTGCACCTCAACCGACACGTCGCGCTTGACGCCGATAAACTGCACGAT
>DUUV01000109.1 GCA_012841375.1 Candidatus Fermentithermobacillaceae bacterium | reverse complement strand
GTTCCCTTTTGTCTATGTCCCCGACTCCGTCGGTTCCCTTTTGTCTATGTCCCCGACTCCGTCGGTTACCTTTTGTCCATGACCCATCCGCATCGCCTGTCTTACCCGACTATCCTCCTCCCCATGTCCGCGAGAAGGAGCATTTCGTCCGAGAACCGACCGGCTTGCTCTCAAACATCCTCCGTCGAGGTGAACTGACACAGGATACAGGCGCGTCCACCGGGAACCATGGGTGTGTGTCATACGAAGTTGCCGGTGCTATACCCTTGAGTAACATGCTCGTCCGCGCAGGAACCACTGCGCAGAAACCCGAGGAAAGGGGTTGTGCCCACCGTGTCCATGGTTGAGCTCGGTGCTCCGTATCCACCCAGCGTGGTGGAGATGATACGTAGACTCCCCGAGCCTGTCATATCCCTGTCCATCATGGAGGGATGGACAGAAGGTTCCGTGTTTGCAGACAACCGTCTGAATCCCGGCGTCGTACTAGTGTGGGAAGGAAAGGGCAGTGCCAACCTGTTCGTATGCGGACGCCCGGATCGACGAAACGCCCAGATGGTTGCCCGTCTCCTTGAGACCACCGTCATCCCGGGATGTGAACGCAAAGGTATTCTCATGTCCACCATGTCTTGGAACGCCGACGGGTGGGAAGAGCTCGTGCCCGACGTCTTGGCTTCCAGACCACCCATTCGCGACCGTAGACTCCTGTATACGTTGGACGTAAGCCAGACCGACCAGACCGACAAGGTAGACATGCTCGACGCTCTGCTGGTCCCTCCCGAGGGTTTCGAGGTCCGCGCCGTGGACGCCGGCATCCTGGATTCGGCCGACATTGCCCACGCAGACGACGTCCGCAATGAAATCCTGAGACAATGGCGTTCCCTGGATGACTTCTTGAGCAGGGGTTTTGGATACTGCCTCCTCGGAGACAACACCATCACAACCTGGTGCTTGGCGGAGTATCCCGCGGGCGAAGAGATAAGCATAGGCGTTGAGACCGTAGAGGAGTACCGCCGGCGGGGCCACGCGACAGTAGCATCGGCGGCAATGATCAGGGAATGCATCAGGCGCGGCATCACCCCGTACTGGGACCTATGGGCATCCAACACTGCCTCCAGGCTATTGGCCGAGAAGGTGGGGCTTGAGCAGAAAGCCGAGTATCCGGTGGTTTTTTTCTACCACAACGAGATCGATAACATGCTCGTCAACGGGAATGCCGCGTTCCGCCGCGGGAAGGACGCAGCCACCGCCGTCCGTTGGTACAACGGGGCCTTCGAAGCTGCCCGGGATGACGCCGCCCGAGCAGGTTCAATGCTCGCCAGAGAAGGCAGCAGGCAGTGGTGGATGAAAGCCTCTTCTGAGGCCTACGCTGCCGCTGGCATCGTGCACCCATGCTCCGGCCATACTCGCGATACCGTTTGAGATCGCAATATTCGTACTAAAAAAGAGCATATCCGTCATGTCCCTACACCCGCATCAGCAGCAGAATACTGGTAGGAAGAAGAACCGGTGCGAAGCCATTTGCCTACACGCAGAAGAGCGACCCATATTGACGCTGTGCCTGAAGCACGGTGTCTTTCTTTGAGCGTAAGCGAGACCGGTGGGCGCCACTTTGAACTGGTCGGTATCCTTGTAGACCGCTGAAAGAGGGCGAGGACATGGCGCAGAAAATCAGTTTCACTCGGAATCACAGCGACTTGTGCACGGCTAAGGGGTTCCAGTTCGAATTCCAGTGCGACCGATGCGGCACAGGCTACCGTACTCGTTTCAAAGCGTACGCTTTGGGTACGGTGACAGGAGCGCTGGATGCCGCCGGCGGCCTTCTCGGAGGTGTCCTCGCGCGAACGGCAGGTATCGCCGAACGGGCGCGCTCCGCCGCCTGGGAAAAAGCCCACGATACCGCTTTTGTGGAGGCCATGGAGGAACTGAAGCCCGAATTCATCCAGTGTCCCAGGTGCATGTCGTGGGTGTGCCGGGAGCGCTGCTGGAACAAGGCAAAGGGTCTCTGCAAGGCATGCGCTCCCGAGCTGGGCGTGGAGATGGCGGCGGCGCAAGCGAGCCGCACTGTGGAGGAGATCTGGGCACACTCAAAGATGGCCGACGAAGACCGGGCGGCCCTCAAGGAGAGTAGCTGGAGGAGTGGCATTCGCGCCGCTTGTCCGGACTGCGGCGTCCCGTTGGAAGGCAACCCCAAGTTCTGCCCGGAGTGCGGCAGGAAGTTGGCCCAGGAGTCCTTCTGCACGGCCTGTGGAGCGAAGGTCGCGCCTGGCGCCAAATTCTGCGGCGAGTGTGGGGCCAAGATCACGACAGCATAGAGCCTGGTGAACACCACCATCGAGCTTGGTGAACACCACAGAGCCTGGTGCACACCACCATAGAGCTTGGTGAACACCGCAGAGCCTGGCGAACACGGGGCGGGGACTCGCCCGCCGTGGCGCCCGGAGCCATGTTGTTGGGCACGACAACGTGGAGCCCGCCGCAGCCCGGAGCCTAGCAACTGAACGCGACAACGTGGAGCCACCGGCCCCGGCCCGACCCAGTGCCATGTATCAGAAAATGTACATAATCCAGCAGCTCTCCGGCATTTCCTGCCGCCAAGGGCACGGCCAAGGTGCAGGAAATGTTTGCCAGTCAGTGCCAACCTTACACTTCGTGCCGGGAGCCAAGGGGGGTGTCCGGCAGAGAATGTACGTAAATCAGTGCCCTTCCGACACTTTCTGCCGGTAGCGGAGGGGCCGACTCGAGCGCAGAGAATTCTCAACACCAGTCGTAGCCTGAGCGGAATACCATACGCAAAAAATCAGGCGTTCGGCGGCCACCTTCTCAGCCAAATGTCGGCTTACCCAACGCTGAGTCAGCGGGGGCCTTCGATTGAGCAAGCTCTGCCATCTTTTCCAGTTCGGTTGGCCCCAACAGTGAGAAAGCCTCCTCCTGATATACGGCACCGTGTGTCGCAATGGCCTTAGCGAGATCGCGGATCGCCGGTTCCCTGTGAATCCCAAAACCCACTGGCAGGTCGATCCTTCGGCCCGAAACACCCGGGTGCGGCACCACGACCACCTTGAGTGAGGAAGCCAGGCTTCGCAGCCGGAAGAGGATCTGCTCGGTAATCCGCAGTCCGCCGAGATCCCAATCGGTCCATATCACCCAGACCCGATCCGATTGCGGCATTCCTTCGATCTTCGACAGCATCTCAAACAGTCCGTGCTTGGGCATACCCTCAGTACATACGCCCAGCCAACCTCGTTGCGCAAGACCGCAGTCAATGAGATGCTCCAACGCTGCCCGGTTCTCGACCAAGGCGATCACTCTGGCTTCCGAAAGGAACGCCTGAGCTGCAATCACGTCCTTCGTGGAAATCGACGGTGCCAAACCCCAGATCCTATGACCGTCAGGGCGAAGGTCGCCGGAAAACGGAATCCAGTAAAGAAGCCTAGCCCCACGGACACCCATTGCCTCCAATGAGGCTCCTATCTCCCACTGGGCTACCTTCGATATGGTGGTCCGCAGCCCTTCCAACATCTTCACTGAGTCCCGCCGCCCTTTGTTGAGCGCGCCCGATATCTCCTTGAAATCGACGGTCTCACCGGCCTGGAGAGACCCGAGATATCCAAAAAACTCCAGCACCTCAACGTAGGCGGGACTTGCCGCGCGAGAGATGAATTCCATGGATTCGTCTTCACTGATCGCCATTGACACCGAACCCCCGGAGTCGGCCATAACGAGTTGATTTTCCAGGAAGCGAGCGATGTCGTCGCGCCTGGACCCGGCCTTCAGGGCGCGAAGACGGGAGGATAGCCAGCGAAGAGGGGCACGCTCGATCTCACCACATACTTGATCAAGCACCCTCTCCCCCGCAGCCGTAAGGATGAGATACGAAGCGCTGGGATTTCCTTGAGGATCCAGTCGTTCGTCGCGCTCAACGACTCCTTTCCTTACCAGAAGGTCAACTGTCTCCAGAGGTGGGAGTCCTTCGGAACGTCGCGCGAGCCGGCTCCTGAATGAGGTCTCAGATGTGCGTCGTCCACCCCTTGCCCGCATATCGTTCAGGATCTTGAGCGCGCTCATAGCCCTTCCGGTCCAGCCGCCGTCATCTGAGGACTCTGAGCCAACTTCACGCGCCAACTCTACGCTGACTCTAGCAGTCCGTCCAACGCTGGCTCCATCCGCAGACTCTCCGCCAACTGCATCCGCCGGCTCTCTGCCGACGCCATCCGGTCCCATCTCAGCGCGCCTGCTGATCCGCCGATATGGACGCGCGCCCCGCCGCGCCCGCCGGTAATACGTGGTTATCTCGACTCCATCGGAAACCTGCGTGTCACTGAAGTCCGCTTCAGGGGCAGACTGTTTGCGCCGTGTGTCTGGGCTTGACAGAGCGGAGACAATCGTATGAGCGATATCCGTTTCAGGGGGTCGCCGATCCATCTCTAACCGCATCCTTCCGTTGATAGACCCTTGTGCGGGAGCCCTCGCTTTGTGAACGGTAGACGCCTATGCCGAACTGCCCCTGCTCCAGGTGTGATCTGTTCAGCCGGTGCGAGATCACGATGTACTTGCGCCCGAGTTCCTGCCTAAGGATGGAGCCCAGTTTCAGAACGTTGGCCGGGTCCAAGGATTGGTCTATCTCGTCGAATATGTAGAAGGGTCGCCTATACTCTTTCACCATAGCCAGAGTGAGAAGCGCAGCGACCGCGCTGGTCTCACCGCCGGAGCGGTTGCGCATGAGAGGACGGGGCTCAGTGCCCTCGTACACCGACAGGTAGATCTGGAGGTCAAACTGCGTACCTTGGACGGGCTCAACACTTAGGTACCCCGTCCACCCGAACTTCGATAAGTACCCCTGGAAACGAGATGACACACGACCGAAGGTCTCCTGCATGACCTTTTTGAAGTTGTCCTGAGCAGCCGCTTCTCTGCTTGATGCCTCTCCGAAAGCCTCCCCCACGCGCCGGAGTTCCTCCTCTGCCCTATCGAACTCAGTCTTTGCCGATAGGTAATCCTCTTCCGCTGTTTCGATCACCTCGTCCTTCAGGGCGTCCACGGTGGGGCGAATCTCGGATATCTTCGATCTCCAGGATATGCGCTGTCCCTCTGATGCCAAAGAGGATGTGTCCAGCATCGCCTGGCCGACAGTGAGCACCTCTTGGTCTCCTAGTTCCGCCTTACCCATTGCCGCTCGCCACTCGTCGGCCACAAAAGGCACGGACGCCTGAATCTCACGCAGCTCCTGCCGCTTCTCCTCCAGCCTGCTCTCAATGTCGTCAATCCGAGGAACCAAATCCTCGAGTCTTTCCTCGTAACGCTGAATGTCGAATCTCAGGGCGGAAACGCGTTGATCGGCGACTTCCTTCGCGGCCTCATGCCTCCGGGCCTCCTCCAGCGCTTCCTCGGCAACCCTCCGAGCCTCCGCCTCACGATGTCGCGCCTCCACCAGTTCCTGACGCATGCGCGGTAGCTCGCCGAGCTTCCTGACCCGCTCAATCTTGGCCTCTACCTCGCGGATATCATTTCCTCTGAGCCGGAGCTGCACCCTCAACTCTGTGAGCTCGGCGAGAAGCATTTCGAGGCCTGACTGAATCCTCTCACATTCCTTTTCGAATCTGCTTTGCTCGGCTCGGGTCTCCGGCAGGGCAGTTCTTAGCGACTGGACTCTCTCCTCAGCGTCCTTGACCTGCCGCAAGGTGTCTTCCAGTCGGGCAACCACCTCTTCTGCCTGGGCTCGGGCCTGAGCGGCCTTCTTGCTCCCCTCCTGCGCGAACGTCAGTGCATTCCGGGCCTCGCTGAGAGCCATTTCGTAAGCCGCTCTCCCGACGCACAGTCGCTCGGGAACCGAGTATCTCCGGCCGTACCGGTCGTACCGGTAACCGTCGGGGGTGTAGGCCACAAGGCCCGTTCTTCCAAGCGCGGCGGCCGACTCATGCCCGCCGGCGAAGACCACCGTTCGCAGGATTTCAGCAAGCAAGGTAGAGAGTGACGGTGGCAAGTCTCCTGATGCGACCAACAGTGACTCGCTAGTCGTTGTGGTTTCCGGCCGAACGCCACCTTCGGCCCCGGCTCCTTCCATCCCGGCTCCTTCCGTCCCGGCACCTTCCATCCCGGCTCCATCCGCCCCGGCTCCATCCGCCCCGGCTCCATGCGCCGTCACACCTTCCACGGGCAGGAAATCGGTCCTCGCTATGGTGTATTCTTGGTAATTCACGAGAACCCGGCCGTCGCCCAGCAGAACTGCCCATCTAAGGTCTCCCAGGGCTCCTTCGATGGAAACCAATTCGGTCCGAGATAGACCGGATCGGGGCGCGACCGCGTCTCCCAGGATCACCGCATCTACACCCTGCGCCAAATACTCGTCCCTGGCCGCGATGGCTTCCGGAGGCATCGCGGTCTCGTTAGCCTCAAGAGTCCGGAGAGCACGCTCGCACTCCTGCAGCCGGGTCTCGGCCGCATAGGCAGCCTCTCTCTGGGCTGCTAGGTCCGCGCGGGCCGAATCAACCTTGGCCGCAAGTTCAGCGGACGACTCGTTCTTCCGCAAGAGCTCCTCGGCACTAGCCAACTCCGACTCCATCCGCTGAACGCTCTGGCGGACATCAGCCAGACGGTTTCGCTCCTCGTCGAGAGACCTGCTGAGGGCTTCTCTATTCTCCTCGCCCTCCTTGATCTGCTTCTCCAAAGCCCGCATTTCCTCCCGAATCTCCTGGGCTCTACGCTCCAAGTCCTCCTCCGAGAGACCTTCGGAAGCGATCCTCTCAAGCGAACCTATGGCTGCCTCCCCTTCTTCCACCAGCCGGCGGGCTTCCGCGCGCTCTTGATTCGCCTTCGCTTGCCGCGCCCTTGCCTGGGCGATGAGGGCTCCAAATGAAGCACTGTCGGCCGCGCACCGCGCCGTCTCCTCCTTGGCGCTCTGGAGTTCGTCCTCCAAGGAACCACGCTTCTTCTTCTCCTCCAGCAAAGAGGCTGCCAGTCTGGCCTCCTCGTGCCCGACGCGCCGGAGCCGGTCCACCAGCCGCAATAGGTTGTCCTGGGCCAGGGCCTGCTCGGTTCTCTTCAGCTCTTCCGACAGGTGCCGGTACTCTCGAAGCCTGTTGGCAGCGATCTCCTTGCGCTTCAGCCCTTCTTCGAGTATGCCGTGCTGGGAGGCGGCTTCGCTGAGCTCCTTGCCTGTCCGCTCCTTGGCGTCCAGAGTGTCCTGCCAGCGCTTCTCAAGATCCTCCAACCCGAGAAACTGCTTCATTGTTTCATAGCGCTGCCTGGGTCTCATTTGAACGAGGGCAGCGCTTTCGCCCTGCTGGATGAACATGAACCGGTCGTCCGGCTTGATACTGAAAGGATGGCGGCGGAACATCGCGGCATACTCTTCGTGAGTCCGGTACGTCTGGCGTTTTCCGTTTATGACTGTGTAGTATCTGGAAAAAGCCCTGTTGTTCTCATAGCCGAACTCCAGCCCGAGAGTGACTGTCTCAGGCCAATCAGGGTTCCAGAGTTCGTCGCCTTTGCGGTTCAGCACGGTCATCTCCACCGATGCCCGCTTGTTGACCCGCGAATCCCTCTCGTCCAGGAAACTCCGTTGTAGGTCATCGGGAGCATCGCCAACAAGGGCCTGGATCATCCGAGCGATAGTGCTCTTTCCGGACCCGTTGGGCCCGAACATAATCACTTCGCGAACCTCGGGGCCGCCCAGGTTCACGACATGGTTCCCAAACGCCCGCACTCCGGCCAGCTTGAGATCAAGAGGGATCATCGGTCTCATCTCCCATATCTTCATCGCTTTCAGCAAAGGCCGTGTTTCCAGTCGCCGCAAGCGCCGGGCCAAACCAAGTCATCACCAATTCCTCAAGCATTGACGGGACGTTGCCATCCAACTTGAGGTCCAGCGCCAGCCCAAGGCACGCCTTGCCCACGGCTGTCATCCTGTAGGCGTCTTTGCCGGTTCGACGCTCCATCCAGCCCTTCCTCAAGAGACTTGTGAGCGTGCGCGCGAGGCTCTTGCCCGGCTCCTTGGCTCTTTGGGCAAATAGGGGCAGAAGTTGCGCGCGGCTGACCCAACGCCTTCCTTGTGCCTCGAGGTGCCAGGTGTAGGCAGCCACTGCGACAGCGGCGGCGGTCAACGGCGCGGATCCGGACCGGTATACCCTTTCGGCGTCTACCACGACCATCACGCGGTCCTTGTGAACCGCGAGACGGAGGTATCCGTCCAGCCCAACTGAGATCCAATGCTCCTCCAGGCCCGTAAGGCTCTCGTCCCCCAATTCCCTGAGCAGCGCCTTTACGGTCATCGGGCGTCCGGAAGCCGTCTTCGTGATGATCTTCCTGATGACCCGTTCGTACTTGGGCTCAGACAAGGAAGCGTCGAACAATGTGAGCTGCTCCTGATCCGGCTTAGTGACGGAAAACGATGTCTGGAAGAAGGCCGACACATCACGAGGCCTGAAGTCCCGTCCCTGGGACTCAGAGACGACCCGACCCAGGAACTTGGCTCCGAGGGACCGGACACCCGCCGCGGTGGGCTGGTAAGCGTACCCTTGCTTCTGGTCAGCCGTTCTCCCAAAGGTCAACTCATCAAGCCAGGAGACTCTCTTTAGGTCATCAATGGCCCGTCCCACGCTCCTTGCGGCGCTCCTCTCCGATGAGACGAAATGCTCAATGATTGACGTCTGCGGCACCGGCATGGAGGTATCCTGGTATCTTTTTAGGACGTACAGGAAGACGGCGAGAGCCTGATTGGACAAAGGGGAATCGCCGGCGATGAGTGATCGCGACGAGACCCCAAGCATTACATACCGGCCATCGGTGAGGATTTTGAAGTACTTGCCCACGGGGGATTGGGGAACGTAGGCCATGAACCCAGATAGATCGTCATCGCCGATGAGGCGGCGCACGGCTGAGACGGTGAGAGGCCGTCCGGTACTGGTTCCGCACAAGACCGCTCTGACAGCAAGGTCGTACCTTGGGTTATACATCGCCCTCATCCTGATCCGCCGTCCCTCTCGGTGGTCTCCGCCGATTTCCGGGATAGCAGGATGTCGCCGTCCATCGCAAATCTCTCGTCCTCGTACTTCTCATCTATGTACTTGCCTTCGGCGAGTCCTTTCGTGACCGTCTCTCCGGCTGCCGCCGCGGTCATAAGCAGGTCGCCCCACTCGCTGCGCTGCCGCAATATGGCGGACTCCCTTATCTCCCCATCCGGCCCGATCTTCGCGAGGACCAGGTCCACATACTTCAGGAGGTCCTCGTCGAACTCGCCCTGGTACTGACCGAAATCACCCTCCTCGGAGAAGGTCGGCTCACCGTAGTCCTCCGGATCGGCCGGGGCTCCTACGGAGCGCCCGAGGAACTCCCCAATGAACTCATTGAGCTGATCATAAGAGGGATGACCGGCCAGATACACCGGCAAAGTGACGTCGCCGGTCTCGGCGGCCAGCTCAAGGAGGCGGCCCGATCCGAAAGCGTCGCGAAGCCAGCCGTAGAACCGGGCCTTATTGATGGGGTTCATCTCAGAGAGGGCCTTTCCCGTAGAGTGGGACAAGACCCCGGTCATGGTGTCAAACGCCACTTCAAGAGCGGCTGCCTTGGCGTTCTCCACCCTGTCGAGCACCGGGAGTGAGTGCTCAAAACCCTCGTCCCTCTGCTTGGCGATGGCGTCAAGCAGGAAATCATAGCGCTCCAACATTGTTCTGACTTGGTCTATGGCGATGCCGGAGGCGATCATCTCATGGGTTCTATCGGATATGTCCTTGTAGGCCTTTTCCAGGAAACTTAGGGCTCGCCCGAGAGCGCGAGTATCGTAGCCTTTTGACTCATAGGCCTCCATAAGCTCAACTTCACGCTCGCTCTGGAAGAGCAGTTGCTCAATGTCGCTTTTTGTGTGGAACGCATACCAGTCGCTGAGGAGGCGTTGAAGAGCGCCCAGGAGCCGGCTGCCTTTGGTGGTGAGCGTGACCGACAAGTCGCGGGTGATCAGACTCAGCCTGTGAGCGGTATTGAGAAAACCCAGCGGATCACACTCCGGGACGGTCCCCCATCGCTCAACAAATCGATTCTGGAGCCCAATGTGTCCGCTTACCCCACCCCCTGCGTTGAGCTCCTCTTCCTGGAGAATGACCAGCATCCTGACTGCGTCCATCATCTTCGCCGGGTTCCTGCCGTCGTCGCTGGATGTGTAGGCAAAGCTCGCGAGATCGGCCAGGTCTCTGGCGGCCTGCTCAACCGCCTTCGGGTCATCGGCCAGCAGGAAATCCACCCTCCGGTGCCGGTCTTCCGAATCCGGGGATGCATGACGGGCTTCGCCGCCCAACTCGTCAGGGGCCTTCTCCTGCAAACGATCACCTCGCGAGGCGTTACAGCCAAGACAGCCTGTCCACGGGCATTATAGCACCGTCTTCGGCGACAAGCATTTCGGGCGCAGGCATATCGGACTCGAAGACACGTCGCTCACCAAGGCGTAGGAACCTTCGAATCGATGGACGGCGCCGGACCGGCGGCCATAGTCGACGACGGCACTGCCGGTCACACCATCCTTTCCAGCTCTACCAGTTCTACCCCTTGGTTCTCAGCAGCTTTCCTGACTTCATCAGTGAACCCGCTTCTCGAAAAGAGCCAGTAGCCTGGACTTGGTGCGATGATCTGGCACTTGGCGGTCCATCCGGATTACCGGAATGGCGGCATAGGTACTGCCCTTCTGTCTAGAGCGACCGAGATTGCCGCCAAAAGAGGAGTAGTCCGTCTCGAAGCCTGGACCCGTGACGACCCTTGGGTTCAATCCTGGTATCAATCGCGCGGTTTTCGGGCCGTTGACTCCTACCTTCACGTCTTCATCGATGGAGCAGGCGAGCTCAAGGGGGCAGTCAAGAGTGAGATTCCCGGGCTACTGCCGGTGCAGGCCTTTGCTCACTACGTGGGCAGAGATCCGGAAGCCATCACCAGACGCTTCAGACGGGTTCACCGGTGCGTTCTCCACGAACTCAGGATCTTGTAGTGAAGCCCTGCTTTAGCCAGCCGTTCGCCGCCTAGTGAAACGGAGACAGGCATGCGGCGCTCACTTCCTCCAGCTGTTTGCTGCCCCGCCGGGGCGCACCATACCTTGATGACTCAGTGTTCTCGGACTCCAAATCATATCGATCAGTGCAAAGGAACGTTGATATCACAGTGGCATTCTTGAGATGTCTAGCGTGACCGCCTGGGCATACTCACGCTGAAAATGTACCTGTCGGCCCGGTAGTAACAGTCCACAAAGCAGAGGGGACGACCGCCCTCAAGGTAGGTTACGTTTTTCAGCCTGAGAATCGGAGCGCCTTCATGAGCCTCGAGGAGCAGGGCAATGTCGCGAGGAGCCGATTCAGCCTCTATTGTCTCTGTTGCCCCGGCTATCTTGTGGCCTAGGTCACCCTCAATGTATGCGTACATCGATCTTCCGTTCAAATCCTCTTTGTCCAGAGTCGCTGCCAGGGAGATTGGAAGAAACATGATTTCAAGCGCTACCGGCTCCCCATCAGCCAATAGAAGCCTCTTGAGACGCCATACCTGGGTGCCGTCCGGTTGGGAAAGTACGGAGCGCAGCGAAGACTCGGGAGAATGCCTCTCAAGTGAGACCACCCTGGACGACGGAACCAACCCCCTGTCTCTCATCTGCTCGGTGAAACTCCGGAGCTCGGAAAGCGGGTAACTATACTTTCTTGACCTCACGAAGGTACCCAGGCCCGCCTGCCTGTAGATCAACCCTTCTCTCTCCAACGTGGCCAGCGCTTGTCGTATGGTGTGCCTGGATACTTTGAACTCCTCGGTGAGCTGGAGCTCGGGAGGCACTCGGTGACCCGGAAGCCATTCCCCGTTATACACCCGGTCCCTCAGGGCACAGGCGATCTGATAGTACAGAGGTACGGGGACCGTACGATCGATCACTTGTCTACCTCCTTTTTTCGCTGCTCCCATTATTATCACCGTGTCCAATCCATCTGGGAAGTGCCATGGGGTCAAACGACGCCTGAACGAGACCACAGACACCTCCGCAACCGCGGATACCCGGTGGCTGTAACCTTGGGGTCACACACGGAAGAAGACAGGGTCGCCCCCGCGGCCGGCAGGCATCCTGATTCACCGAGCCGCGGGAGAGACCCTCTACCTTGGCTGCCACAAGTGGGCAGCTGCTTTCATACTACTTCGTTCTGGTGAGAAACTGCCTCACGGTGTTCCCTACGGACTCACGCGCTATGTCATCGAAAGCGGTGCCGACCACAAGGATCTTTACTCCCGTTCCTCTGAAGGCCCGGAAATTCCCCAGGTTGATCCCGCCTTCCGCCAGAGTCGGCACATTGACCGAGCTCACCAGTGCCGCCAGTCTCTCCTTTATGACACCAGGGATCTGTCCGGCTTCTACCCCTTCATAGCTCATGCCGGTCATGAGTCCTATGAGGTCAACGCCGATCTTCTCCATCTCCCGGGCCACCTTCGCAACCTCGTCCGGCGATTTGGCGGGTATGCCGAACAGATGAAGGTCATCGGGGTGCGCGATATATGCGTCCACTAGAAGACCGTTGGCGTGGGCCAGGTCAACAACATCCTTTAGGTCCAAAAGGTCGGCCTTGTGGACGTGGAGACAGTCGGCCCCGGCGTTGGCGATAAGCCTCACCCGGTCCTCAGTAAGGGGCAT
>DUUV01000061.1 GCA_012841375.1 Candidatus Fermentithermobacillaceae bacterium | reverse complement strand
TTCGTCCTGAGCCAGGATCAAACTCTCCGTTACACCTTTTCCTCAAGGTCCGAAGAGCGACTCGCCTCAACGGCGAGTCTCCTTAGACTCAAAGGTTCTCTTACGCTGTTCAGTTTTCAAGGACCGAGACAACAGACCTTATTTTACTACTGTTTTGCCTGGTTGTCAACGCTTTGCTTCACCATTTGCGCGAAGCCGCGTCCTTTCGTTTCCATGCCTCGCTACGGCAAGGCGAGGATCATCTTAGCACACCACCGCCGGTGACGCAACCCCGGTATGGCTCATTCGCCCGGGATATTCCGCTCGATATTCCGGCGGAATGCGCCGCGAAACGTGGGGAGCGAAGCGCAGCCAAAATGCCGCCGAAATATGTCGGGAGATTCCTTCCTATATAATATGGTAAGAACCGCCCTGGATCCGGAGCCTCCATATCATACTCACTATAGAGTGGCGAGTTGCCGGTACGCGGTGTTACAGTATCCCTTTCGCCGCGCGATAGGGCGCGCCCGGTCCTCTTAGTCCCCACCCAGTGTCGGCCGGGCTCACCACCTCAACCTTAGCGCCTGCATCATGACCTCGATGCCCTTGGAGTCCAGAGCCGAGAACACTTCATTGATGCCCGCCGGCTGCGTTGAGTCGTAGAAGCTGAGTGCAGCTCGCACCAGCGCCCTCTCCAGGGGGCCCCAGAAGCGAGTCGCCCTGAGAATCCCGTCGACGTCTATGGAGCCTTCGCCGAGGAACTCGTCAAGGGGCTTTGAGAGACAGGACAAGACGTATATGGCAGCGATGGTGTTTCGACCGCGGGCCTGAGTCAGTCTCTGCATCTCAACAAACCTCGCCCTGTGGATATAGTCCACGAAATACATATTCGGCTCGTCTATGAACTTATCCAGGTCCTCTTCCTTGACTCGCCACCGGTTTCCTACCTTGATCCCGTTGAGCTTTCCCTGCTGCAACCACGAGATCACAGTCCGCCTGCTGAGACCCAACACCTGAGCTACTTGCTCTGGCGTAAGTACGTTTCTCATACCGGATCCTCCCGTTAATAGGCGTCTTTCAGACATCAACATACAGTTTCGTGACATTACCTACGTTTAGGGACACTTTATCGCAGTTAAGTATCGTGTGTCTACCATAACCTACCGTTTTGTGACATGCTCCATCTCCAAACTGAGGCTGCGCAGTCTCCAGCCACCTCCTGCGGCCTGGCCGCCGGCAGAAAGGGGCGCGCTTCAAGGCGCGATGCCGAAAACCGGGGGTCAAAAAAACGAGGAAGCGACGGCAGAGGAGTCTCGGGACTCCATATGGAACTAGATGGGACCCAAGAATAATGCCGGAGGAGGCGCAAATGAGCGAGAACAGCGCGCTTCTGGTGCGGATCTACGGGAGCCACCGCCGTCTCCTTCCCGAAGGAGACGAGGCCCGGGTGCCTTACGTGTCCGGCGAGACAGTGAAAGGCCTCTTGAGCAGGCTAAATGTCCCTCTGGACGAGGTTGGTGCCCTGGTTGTCAACGGCATTCTCGTGTCTCAAGAGTTTGTCCTTTCTCCCGGAGACCAGGTGTCAATCATGAGCCCTGTGGCAGGCGGTTAGTTGGCAGGTTGTATTCGTCGTAACCGAAGGGGGAATCCAGCCAAAATGAACGGTTATGCAGGCAAAATACTCCGAGTGGATCTTACGCGTAGGAGCATATCGGTCGAGGAACCACCTGAAACCTTCTATAGAAAGTACTTCGGCGGCACCGGTTTCATTGCTCACTACCTTCTCAAGGAGGTTCCCAAGGGGGCCGACCCGCTGGGGCCTCTGAACAAGGTTATCTTCGCCCTTGGACCCATGACCGGCCACCCTCTACCCGGCTCTGGTCGTAACAGCGTGGGCGCCAAATCTCCGCTGACCGGGGGCATCGGCTTCTCCGAGGCCGGCGGCTTTTGGGGCGCGGAGCTCAAGAGGGCCGGATTTGACGCCATCATTGTAGAGGGTAAGTCAGAAACACCCTGCTACATCTATATAAAGGATGGAACTGCCGAGATCCGAGACGGTTCGGCCATCTGGGGGAAGACAACGGGAGAGGTCGAGGCCATCATCAAAAAGGAAATCGGTGATGACCGTCTGAGGGTCGCTCAGTGCGGCATCGCGGGCGAAAACAAGGTGCGCTATGCCTGTGTGCTGAACGATGTGAGCCACGCTTACGGTAGAGGCGGGATAGGGGCGGTGATGGGGTCAAAGAACCTCCGGGCAATCGCCGTAAGGGGAACCAAGAACATCTCGTCTTCTGAGCCCGAAAAACTCCGGGAACTGGCGCGGTGGTTCGCCGAGCACAAGGAAAGGTGGGAAGGCTTGAAGGACACGGGTACGGCCGGAGGCGTGGTCTCGCTCAACACGCAGTCGGCACTTCCCACAAAGAACTTCCAGTTTGGACAGTTCGAGGGGCATGGGAAAATATCCGGTCAGACCCTTCGCGATACTATCCTTGTAGATCGTGACAACTGCTACGCTTGCCCGATTCACTGCAAGAGGGTGGTCAAGACAGGACCGCCTTACAATGTTGACCCCAAGTACGGAGGACCGGAGTACGAAACCATCGGTTCGCTCGGGTCTACCTGTGGCGTAGATGACCTTGAGGCCATCTGCAAGGGCAACGAACTCTGCAACGCCTATGGCTTGGATACGATTTCCGCAGGAGTAACCATCGCTCTTGCCATGGAATGCTTTGAGAAAGGCCTGTTGACACTGGATCAGTTGGACGGCATCGAGGCGCGGTTCGGCAACGCCGGAGCAATGCTTGCGCTCCTCGAGAAGATCGCGCGACGTGAGGGCGTAGGCGACCTCTTGGCCGAGGGTTCCTTGAGGGCCGCCAAGGCCATAGGAAAAGGAGCGGAGGAACTGGCCATACACGTTAAGGGACAGGAAGTCCCGATGCACGAGCCCAGACTGAAGATGGGGCTGGGTGTGGGTTACGCGCTCTCGCCTACGGGAGCCGACCACTGTCACAATATCCACGACACCGGATTCGCCAAGGGAAGCCCGGCTGCCAGGGCCTTTGGCCTCTTGGAGCCCATTCCCGCCAATGACCTGGGTCCGGACAAAGTACGTCTCTTGGTCTATCTGCTCTCTCAGAGACATTTCGGCAACTGCGTAGGCCTCTGCAGCTTCGTAGGGTGGTCCGACGACCAGGTGGTTGAAATGGTGCGGGCCGCGACGGGCTGGAACTCAAACTTGTGGGAGCTATTGAAGACCGGCGAGAGAGCCATGACCCTTGCCAGGTTGTTCAACATAAGAGAAGGCTTCACAGATGAAGACGACGTCCTGCCCAAGAGGTTCTACGAGCCCTTCCTGACAGGTCCGCTGGAGGGCGTCGCTCCGACTCCGGACCAGGTGGAGAAAGCCAAGCGCGACTACTACGAGATGATGGGTTGGGACCGGGAAACAGGCATCCCGGGTCGAGCGAAGGCTGTGGAACTCGATATCGAATGGGCTCGTGAGGCAGCGTTGGGAGACAAGTAACGGGCTTCTTGCGACAAGTCCGGAAGAACGGTCAGCACCTTGCGTGGGGCTTCGATCATAGGACCGGGCTCCCGGTCATCAGAAGCGCCCGACAGGAATGCCGGGCGCTTCTTGTACTTCGGTGAAACCAACAGGCGGTCACTCGGCGATTCCTCAACTCCGGTGAACCCATCCAAAGGGTTACTCCGGCGCCACTGCCTCCATCGTGGCCTTCACGATGGTGTCCTCGGTCGTCAACTGGTCAATAACGTCCATTCCCGACACGACTTTGCCGAAGACAGCGTAACCGCCATCGAGCCAAGCCGCATCGGATTTCAGTACGTAGAACTGGGATGTAGCCGAGTTGGGATCATTGGTGCGTGCCATCCCCAACATGCCTCTCCGGTTCTTAAGCGCCCGGTTGATCTCCAGCGGGATGGCATCGGGCGACCCGCCCTCGCCGGTACCCAGAGGGTCTCCGGTCTGAACAACCCAGTCTTCTACCCTGTGCCACTTGAGGCCATCGTAGAACCCTTCCGCGACCAACTTCTCGAAGTTTTCGACTGTGATAGGCGCCAACCTCGGGTAGACCTCAACCGTTACCATACCTTTGCTCGTCTCAATATTCACTGTGTGAGTCACAGAAAGCGCCTCCTTGAGCTGCCTCTGTTGTTGGATAAATGTGGCGGCGACTACCAGCACGACGAGCCCTAGAAACGCGGCCGGCAGATACCGGAGGAACGGACTCCTTTCCGGACCCGGTCGCGCCGCCGCGACCGGTCTCCTTTCAGTTGTTTTCTTTGTCTTCTTAGCCATGCCCAGGCACCTCTCTGACAGTCCGGTATTCAGCTGCTCTCAATTAGAGTCTGGACTTTACCGGTTTGTTTCCACCATTCGCAGGCATTTATGCTTCAACGCGGACCCCTCCGCTTCCTCTGTAGACCCCAAGGGAAGGAAGGACAGACCGATGCAGTCGCCGCCAGCGGAATGTTGAGATATTTAAGCTATATCTTAATAACTCCAATTGCATATCTAGAAGTATTCAGATAGACTGGCACTACCCTTTGAACACACAACTCAGGGGAGATGTCAAATGCAATCCTCAACCAGAGAAGTCCTGACGAAAGACGGAATCCGGTTGGCTACTTCTGTGCTTACTCCTGACTCCGGAGGACCGTGGCCCGTCGTGATAGCCCGGACTCCCTACTCCAGAAAGGCGCTGCTCCCTTTCTTAGCAGGGTTGTGCGAGCATGGTTACTCGGTCATAGCGCAAGACGTCAGGGGTACGGGTGATTCGGGAGGTACTCTTGACCTCTTCCGGCAAGAGCCCGGCGATGCGATAGATACGGCGAAATGGGTGTTGGCTCAGCCCTTCTGCAACGGCTCACTGGGAATCTTGGGACTAAGTTACCTCGGCGCAGCGTCGATCTCCATCGCGTCCACGTACAAAGCGAACGTAAAGGCCTGTGTCTGGGTCTCGCCTGTAGCCGGGGGAAAGAACCTGTTCCTGCAGAACGGCGCCGTAAGGCTCCACCACAATCTGCCGTGGATGGCCCTCGGGAACCCTAAGTTCAAGAGCACCGATTGGCAGAGAACCTACCGGCACCTGCCTCTCGAGGGCGCACTGGATGCCGCAGGTATCCATAACCCCACCTGGCGCCTAATCTGCCGCGATTGGGATGAGTGGTGGGCAGGGCGTGACTTGTCAGCCCATTATCGCAGGGCGAACGTGCCTGGACTTCATTTCGCGGGCTTTTGGGATTTCATGGCCGACTCGGCCTTCAGGGCGTATGACCTTCTCAAAGCATCGGGCAGCCCTCAGGTAATGATCATGGGCCCTTGGTCGCACAACGGTATCGCAGGCGAAGTCACCAAGAACGCTCACGTAGACTACAGCCTCATCTCCTCCCCACGCTTCATGGAAAGGACCGTTCAATGGTTCAATCACTGGCTAAAAGGAAGCCCGCTGCCCTCTGACCTCCGGCAACCCTGCTCGGCCTTCATACCCGGAGTGGGTTGGGTCCATACGAGCGAGTGGCCTCCTTCGGAAGCCTCTAAGAAGGTCCTTTACATGGGCCGCGGAACCCTGTTGGACTCGCCCTCCGACCAAGGAAAAGTTGCCTTTGAATATGACCCGGCCTGTCCTGTTCCGACCGAAGGAGGAGCAGTCTGGGAGTTTCCCAGAGCAGGCCTTGACCCGGGTCCGGCTACGGTATCAACCGGCGACCGCCCCGATGTGGTCGTTTTCCGGAGCGCGCCTCTTGAGAAGCCGGTATCCTGCTTGGGGCCGGCGTCGGTAGTCCTCTTCGTTGCCAGCACCGCTCCTTCAACGGATTTCGCCGCAAAACTTGTGGATGAGCACCCGGACGGTACCGGGAGAGTGGTCGCGGACACAATCTATCGCTGGAACCAGGAATCAGATCCTGAGGTCACCCTGGACTTCCCGGCCATCGGCCACTTGTTTGACGAAGGGCACCGCATCCGCCTGGACATCTCGAGTTCCAACTTCCCGAAATTCGACCGGAACCTCAATACAGGGGTGTCGAGTCTCGTGTCCAAAGAAATGAAGGTGGCCAAACAGACGATCCGTTTTGGGCAAACCACACCTTCGCGGCTATCGCTGACCGTCATGTAGGCGACAGCGAGGGATGGTCTGCCCCAAACAATGAGACCTGATGCTGAAAATCTCGTAGAACTCCGATGAACTGCCTGTGATGAAAGGGCCCCGTCCGGCCGGACGGGGCCCTCTGTACGCGTAAGGCGTAAAACGTCAGACCGCTGCGGCAGGTGCCCGCTCGTCTTTGGACTTGACCTGACCGGCGTTCATCTTCCATTCCTTCTGATCGGTATGCAGGAGATGGTGCGCCGTCTCAGACCCCGGCTTGCCCAAGAAGTCCTGGTATAGAGTCTTGACCGATGGGTTTTCATGGGAAAACCTGAGCGGGGCCGCTGCATCCAGGGCGTAGAGGTTCTGAGTGCGCGCCGGAGATTGGTCGTCGCTATCCTCGCAGATCGGTTGCCCACCGCCACCTGCGCAGCCTCCCGGACAAGCCATAACCTCGACGAAGTCGTACTGGACGCTTCCGTCCTTCAAGGCCTCGATCAACCGTCGCGCGTTGCCGAGCCCGTGGGCCACGGCACACTTCAAGGTCCGGCCGGGGAGATCAAAGGACGCTTCTTTCCATCCTTGCGGTCCCCTGACTGCCTTGAACGCGTCAGGTTCGGTATTCTCGCCTGTCACAAGGTAATACGCAGATCTCAAAGCCGCCTCCATCACTCCGCCTGTGGCGCCGAAGATGACGGCAGCGCCGGTTGAATCGCCCAGAACGGAATCGAACTCTTCCTCTTCGAGCCGCTCGGGCAAGACGCCCTCTTCCTTGATCATGGCGCAAAGCTCTCTCGTGGTGATGACGATGTCGACATCCTGTCCGTGCCCTGCGGAACGCATGGTGTCCAGCCCGGCCTCATACTTCTTGGCAGTGCAGGGCATTATCGAGACCACACACATCTTGTCCGCCGGTATGCCCAACTTCTGGGCGTAATAAGTCTTGGCCACCGCCCCGAACATCTGCTGGGGAGACTTGGCCGACGACAGGTTGCCTACCAACTCGGGGTACTGCCCCTTAAGGAAGCGGATCCATCCGGGACAACACGATGTGAACATGGGGAACCGCGGATCGCCTTTGACGTTCTGGCCTGTTAGGCGCTCTATCAGCTCGGAACCTTCCTCCATAATCGTGAGGTCGGCGGTAAAGCAGGTGTCCAAGACGTAGTCAAAGCCCAAATGCCTCAGAGTCGCAACGAGGCGCTTCATCGTGGCTGCCTCACGAGGGATGCCCAGGGCCTCGCCCCACGCCGCCCTTACTGCAGGAGCCACCTGCACCACGGTGACCCGCTCGGGATCCGATAGGGCCTCCCAAACTCTATCCCTGTCACTCTTCTCACTGAGGGCGCCCACCGGGCAGTGCGTCACGCACTGACCGCAGTACGCGCACTCGGTCTGCGCAAGAGAGCGCCCAAAGGCCGGCTCGACGCTAGTCCTGGCTCCGGTACCACCTATCCTCCAAATGCCGAGCGTCTGCACCTTGTCACACAGACTCACACACCGGTAGCACAGGATACACTTCTGCGGGTCTCTTACAATCGATGGACTGGACTGCTCTTTCCTCTGGCCGGTAAGCTCAGTGCCGAGGCGTACGTCACGAACTCCCAAGGAGTTTGCCAGAGTCTGCAGCCTGCAGTTGCCGTTTCTGGCGCACGTCGGACAATTGCAGTTGTGCTGTGTGAGCATGAGCTCTACTGTCATCCGCCGGGCGTGCCTCACCCTAGGGCTCGAAGTCAGGATCTCCATGCCTTCCTGGACGACAGTATTGCAGGCCGTCACGAGTTTGGCCGATCCTTTCATCTCAACCACACACACTCTACAAGCGCCCACTTCATTGATTCCCTGCAAGTAACAGAGAGTGGGAATTCGCAGCCCTATGGACTTCGCCGCCTCAAGGATTGTCGTGCCTTGCTTGACCTGCACGGTACGCCGGTCGATCTTGAGAGTAACCATCTTAACATCCGCGGCCGGAACTTTGCTGGCTACCATCTGGCGAGCCTACCTCCTTCCAATGCTCCTGAACCATGGTGGTCACACCTCAGGCAGCGGCTGGCCTCATGAAGGGCCTCGCGCCAATCCATCCCCAGCTCTACCTGGTCCCAATCTCTGGTCCGTTCTGAAGCGGGGCGTTCACGCAGGTTAACTCGCCCGAGGGGAGTATCGTCAGTGGGAACTGCCGGGGGAATCGGTATGTCAGATTCCCAGAGCATGTCGCCGCCGAGATAGTGATCGATGTTGGCTGCTGCGACCTTGCCTGCGGCGACCGCCCTTATGACGGTGGCCGGTCCGCTGACGCAGTCTCCACCGGCAAATACGCCGGGCATATCCGCTACGGAGAGGTCGTTGGGAACTACGAGCGCGTTGCGGGAAGTGGGGACTCCTTCCTTGGCAAAGGTCTCCGACTGGATATCCTGCCCTACTGCAACCACGACCACATCGCATTCCAGGGCGATATCGGGAGCTCCCGAGGCCACAGGCCTGGGTCGTCCGGACTCATCGAGGTTGCCAACGGTCATCCTTTGGCACCAGAGCGCCTTGACCTTACCGGCTTCATCTGTCTCAACCCGGACCGGAGACAACAGTTGGAGTATGTCGACTCCTTCGTTCAGCGCTCCTTCTATCTCAAGCCTCTGGGCCGTCATGTCATCGGTACGACGCCTGTAGCAGACGGTTACTTTTGAGGCTCCCAGGCGGACCGCCGTCCTGGCGGCATCCATGGCCACGTTGCCTCCGCCTACCACGACAACGTTCTTGCCCTTGAGGTGAGGGCTCTTCCCGAGGCCCACATTGCGGAGCATCTCCACGGCCGGGATAACCCCTTCGGCATCCTCGCCTTCTATCCTCAGTTTCCTGTCGCCGTGGGCACCGATCGCGATGTAAACGGCGTCAAATGTCTTTCGAAGCGATTCAAGCGTGCAGTCAGTCCCTACATCGAAGTTGGTTCTGACTTTGATTCCAAGACTCAGCATCCCGCCTATTTCGCGGTCTAGAGCCTCTTTGGGCAACCGGTACTCAGGGATTCCATACCTGAGCATTCCGCCCAAGTCGGGCTGCCTTTCGAAGATTGTGACTCCGTGCCCTGCCAAGGCCAAGAAATACGCCGCGGTCAGACCCGAGGGGCCACCGCCTACGATGGCGACCGACTTGCCGGTTGAGGGAGCGGGTTCCTCCAGGTTGACGTCACCGGCGGCCTCAACGGCATATCGTTTCAGACCCCTGATGTTGACTGCGTCATCAAGCATTGAGCGCCTGCAGTGGCTCTCACACGGGTGCTCGCAGACCAGCGCGCACGCCAGAACGAAAGGATTGTCTTTGCGAATGAGGCGTACGGCGTCCTGGGGCCTGCCATCGCGCACAAGCGCTACGTAGCCCGGAACGTCTACGCCTGCGGGACACGCGGAACGGCACGGAACCGGAGCGGCAAAGCGCCCGACGCACCGGCCCTCATCGACGTGGGAAATATAGTCACTCCGGAACTGTTCTAGGCTCCTAAGCACCATTGCGGCCGCGTCAGTGCCAATGACACAGTCAGCAGTGTCTTTCACTGTCTCCGCTACTTCCGCAAGCAGTCCTAGAGTGTCGGAATCGGCCCTCCCGCTCAGTATCTCATCCAAGAAGTACGCGATTCTACCAAGTCCAATACGGCACGGCACGCACTTCCCGCAGGTCTGGGCATGACATAACCTTAGGAAAACAGATGCCATGTCGACGGGACAGATCCCTGGAGGCGCAACTGCCAGGCGCCTCTCCATTTCCCGGACCATACGGCCGACAACGATTTCGGCGTCGTCCGGCGTGTATACCGTCAGCCTACTCACTGAGGTCTCCTCCCCTACTGGTTCTGCTATCTCCAGGGTAACTTCTGTCAATTGCGTAAGTATTGTAGCACAACTTAACGTTGTTAAATAGGGGTTGTGAACACAATCTCAAAAGGAGTCTAAACACAATTTCCGGGAAAAGTCTGTCTGCCCAGAACAGCCTTTACATTTGTGGCAGTAGATGCCGACAGGATGTGGCGGTCCTCTCGGAGGCCGGGGCGACACCAGCCCGGGGATTTACAGCGGGTTTGGGGGTCTGTTCGCCAGCGTACGACGGTCGTGGGCTCAGACGGATGCGGACAAAGGCCATATCATAGGCGGATTCGGTTTTGAGACGTCTCCCGTTCACGACACACGTCGTGACGGATCCGGGCACGCGGAGGAAAACTTCTGCCTCGTATCGCGCCTGGGGATGGAGATCCAGTTGTGCCGTACCGTCTTCAACAAGAGGGGGAAGGGTCTCGCAGCCGGGAAATATGTGTCCTGTGCTCCCGGCTACTGTCCACTCATCGCGAGGGACGTGCAGCAAACACCGGGAGGCATACGGCCGCACGCCGCTGACCGCCTCATACTTGAAGAACCCCCGGAGATCTGGATCGAAATATAGGCCGGGATCCACCCGGAATTCCGCCGCCTTTGAAGCGAGGTTTGCCAGGAGCAAGTACTGCCTCCCTTCGATCTCAAAGCGGACGGTCCATGCCCCGCGGCGGGATTCGACACTGAGGATCTTCTTTCTCTTGAGGGGAAATGCCGAACGGAACGTGGAGAGCAGCGATGCTGAGTATTCTGCCGGGTTGTCGGAAGTAAAGGCTATGTCCGACAGGATCAGGTTCAGCATGAACAAGGTCTTCCTTTGTTCGGAAGTCATGTTCGGGTTCGCGGCCCCAAGGATGAAAGCACCTCCGGCTGCGCCAAACGCCCTGCCGTTCAGGTGACGCCGGCCGATCATAGAGGTTACGGCGTTCACCGTAGAACTGCGCTCCCGGTATCCAAGCGCCCGGCGCAGGCCATCCTCCCAGCGCAGAGACACATTATTGTTGATGCCGCAATAATCCACGTTGTCGAAGGCCGCCCCCAGCGGTACGCCTCCAGCCAGTGACACCTTGTCACCTACCAGATCCCGGACAAACTCCACCGCGTCGCACATCACCTGACCCCTGGTCTTGCGCTCCCTCGGCCTCAGACCCGCGGCATAGAGTAGATCCACTTTGACCAGGTCAAAACCCCACTCGTCCAGGACAGTGGCAAAAACCTGCTTAAGATAATCGCGGAATCCGGGGTTATACACGTCCAAGGCGTAATAGGGGCCCCCCCATTTCCCGTTCCATCCCGCGCTCACGGGTCTCTGGTCCTCGTCTTTGAGGAGCCAGTCGCGGTGGCGACGAAAAGCCTGAGACCAGCGACTACATACAAAGGGAGCGATCCACAAACCCGGCTTGTATCCCGCCTCTCTGGCGGCCCGTGCGATCTTCTCCATTCCGTTAGGAAACTGCGAACACGGAGTGAGCCAATCGCCGGTCTCCTTCTGCCACCCATCCTCAACGATGAAATAGTCCAGCGGGATGTCCCGCTTTTTGAGTTCAGCCAGATTCGCGAGGACGACAGGCTCGGAGATGTCTGTGTGATGGTTTCTGGAGCCTGACCAACCCCAGGCCGGCGCCGGACTGGACCGGTCACTTACCTTCAGGGCCCCGCCCATCTCGCGAAAATAGGCGTCAAACACTTCATCCTCGCGCCCGGGGAGGACTACGATGTCCAGAGCCGTGTACTCTTCGCCGATGGTGAGCCCCTCGCACTCCCTCTTTACACGCAAGAGGCCTGTGGTGGTGTGGAACTCGAACAGAGTGTAGCCAGGCCGCTCGGAGACCGATCCGTAGAGGACGATGTTTCCGTCGGCAGATCTAGTGAATGAATAGGTCCATGAGTGGAAAAGACCCGGCCCGGACGGGGCGCGGTGGAAAGCCCTCTCTCCCACGAGCGATCCGTAAACGGTCGCGGGCCACTTAAGGCGAGGCATTTTCTCCCGGAAACCATACTCCCGGCTCTCAGTCCACGACTGGAAGCCGTTCGCGAAAATCCTGCCGTGCTGGTTTACATCCATGGCAATGTCGATGGAGACCGACTTCAGGACTATGTCTTCGCTCGGAGTCATCGTGAATGTGAAACGGTATCCATCACCAATGACCTTACGGACTCCACGCATGCTGAGGCCGAGCCTCTCAAGGGGCTGCACAGGGTAGAAGTCAAAGGTCATCTCTTTGCCGCGGAATATGTAACTCACTTGTCCCTGTGTTATCATGACGTCGTCCCTATCTCCTCTTGGGGTGCGTCGGACAATAGCCTTATCGGCGAACTGGGCCTTTAGTTTCAGTCTCCTCTCGCCCATGGAAGTCCGATCTCCTAAGATGGCCAGTTATGGACTGAATCGTGGCGAACCGGAGCCGGTCATCTGCCCTGGAGGGAACCGAGTCGTCCGTGGAGACAACGACGATTTACGCTTGTCAGGAATATGTGCTGCGGAGAATAGTCTTGGATGTCCCCATAACGGGCTTCCGGGATTTCATAACCCCTTGGCTCATTTCCGAGACCGGCGGCCGGAACATCCTGGTGGATCCGGGGCCCTCGTGCGGTATCGCATCTCTCACACAGGCCCTGCGCCGATCAGGGGTCAGCCATCTTGACCTTGTACTTGTCACCCACATCCACATTGACCACGCCGGAGGGACGGGGCTACTCCTGGATGCGTTCCCGGAAGCTCAAGTGGTAGTACATCCAAAGGGCGTACCCCATCTCATCGACCCGGCTAGGCTCTGGGCAAGCACCGTCGAGACTTTGGGAGACAGCCTAGCCAGGTCTTACGGGGAAATCTCGCCGGTTCAAGAATCCCGAATCCTAAACGATCACCCGGCCCCCGTTGGTCTTGAGATAGTCGAGACTCCCGGCCATTCTCCACACCACCAGTCATACATCTACACATCACCGGGCGGAAACATCGCCTTCGTGGGTGAAGCGGCAGGCATTCATCTGGGTGACGAATATCTGAGGCCTGCTACACCCCCTCGCTTTTTCTACGAAACAACAACCGGGTCTATCGAAACCCTCAGAGAGCGTCTCCGGGACGCGCGGCTTATGTTGTACGGTCACTATGGCCATAGCGGGGCGCCCATCAAGATGCTGGATGCCGCCTTGGACCAGATGCGCCTCTGGAAAACCGTTGCGCTGGACCTTGTCCACGAGGACCCCCTGGCCCAAGTGGATGAGAGCGTCAGGCGCGCCGTGACACGTCTCATGAAGTCCGATGCTCTTCTGGCGGGGCTCCCGGGTTTTCCACCTGATGTGCTCGAGAGAGAACTCTATTTCCTTCGGAACAGCGCCAGAGGCTTCGTTCTCGCCCTTGTCAAACCTTCGGCGCAACTAAGGAGACAACTTCCCTAAGGTGCCGGCGGATGGGAAGGCCCTGGGGGCAAGCCTGCTCGCAGTTGCCGCAGTCCGCGCAGGCAGCCGGGTCGCCGAGGTGTTCCTTCATGCGCTCGTAACTTCGGGAAAAGTCCTCCAGCGCGCCGTAGATGCTTGCGTTATTATAGGCGTCGAAGATGTCAGGAATGTGAATACCTTGTGGACAAGGCATGCAATACTCGCACTGGGTGCAAGAGACCTTCGTTCGCCTACGGTAAGCGTCCTTAACCTCTTCGAACATCTGGAGCTCCTTGTCAGTCAAGGAGTTGGGGAAAGCCGTTTCTGCCGTAGCGACGTTCTCCTTAACCTCTCTCATCGCTCCCATCCCGCTCAAGATCACCGAGACTTCAGGGTGGTTCCACACCCACCTGAGCGCCCAATCCGCCGGAGTCCGCTTCACTTCAGCAGCCTCATAGATGCCCATGACTTCGTCGGGAACCTTCTTGACCAGCCTCCCGCCACGCAGAGGCTCCATGATGACAACGGCCATTCCTTTGGCATGGGCATACCTCAGCCCGTCAACCCCGGCTTGGAAACGCTCATCCATGAAGTTCAGCTGTATCTGACAGAAATCCCATTCGTAAGAGTCAACTATCGGCTTGAATACTTCCAGGTCATCGTGGAATGAGAAGCCGGCGTTCCTGATCCTGCCGTCCTTCTTGGCGGCGGTCAGGAAATCAAACACCCCCGCTTCTTTCAGCACGGGCCAGCGCTTCTTGTTGAGGGCGTGCAAGAGATACATGTCGATGTGGTCCGTCTGAAGCTTCTCGAGCTGGGTATCCAGATACTTGTCGAAGTCCTCGCGGGCGGTCACCAACCAAGTCGGACACTTGGTGGCCAGATAAACCTTGTCGCGGAGGCCGTCCTTCAGGATTTTGCCTACAACTATCTCGCTCTGCTCGCGGTGATAGTTGTAGGCCGTATCGATGTAGTTCACGCCCGATTCGACTGCGAACCGGACCATCTCGGCCGTCTTCTCCTCGTCAATCTTGGCAGAATCCCCGTCGATGACCGGCAACCGCATCATGCCGAATCCAAGCGCCGAAACCTTGAAGTCGCGTGACCCAAATTTCCTGTACTGCATCACGTATCCTCCTGACTTTCTTGGCCTACACCTGTACCTCGGAATCGTCTCCGATGAGAAGACGCAGGGAGTCCCGCCCGTCGGCGACTTTAGTCACCTTGGCGTTCCGACCGATCAAGCTGTCTTCGACCCGCCCCACATCTCTTAGCGTGCAATCCTCCAGTATGACCGAGTGCTCTACAATGACGTTCTTGAGACTGCTTCCTGGGCCTATGGCCGTGAACGGTCCGATGAAGCAATTCTCGACCACCGCACCTTCGCCGATGACCACGGGGCCGCGGACCACGCTCCGGACAACCTTCGCCGTCTTGGCTACCTCGACCCTGCCGGTAATCTTGCTTTCTTCGGAGACCTCCCCGTGTATCGCCTTGACCGCATATTCATCCAGGACTACACGGTTGGCCTCGAGGATGTCATCCTTCTTGCCGGTGTCAAGCCACCATCCCTCAAGCACCTTGGTATGGATTTGCTCACCCGCGCTCAAGAGCTCCTGGATGGCGTCGGTGATCTCCAGTTCCCCTCTAAAGGAGGGCTTGATCTTGGCGATAGCATCGTGGACCTTGTGGTTGAACATATACACGCCAACCACGGCCAGATTTGTAGGCGGCTCCTTTGGCTTCTCGATAAGCTGCTTGAGATCGCCCCGGTCGTCCAGGATCGCAACTCCGAATTGTCGCGGGTCGGCTACTTCTTTGAGCAGGACCGTGGCGGCAGCGGCGCCGCGCTCAAACTTCTCGACCAACGGAGCGACTCCGCCTTCGATCAGGTTGTCGCCCAGGAACATCAGAAACTTGTCATGGCCGAGAAAGCCCTTAGCCACGGACACGGCGTGGGCCAAGCCTTTCGGCTGCTCCTGGACTATGTATGTTATGCGGACGCCCCACCTGGAACCGTCTCCGACGGCAGCCTTGATAAGGTCAATGTTATCGGGCGAAACGATGAGCCCTATCTCCCAGATGCCCGCCCTCGCGATCTGGTCGATCACGAAGAAGATGATGGGCTTATTGGCCACGGGAAGAAGGTGTTTGGCCGTGGTATAGGTCAGCGGACGAAGCCTGGTTCCCTTTCCGGCCGCCAAAATGATTGCTTTCATGATAGACGCCTCCTTCGAGATTTCCAACTATGCAACTGCACGCCGCAGTCTGGGACGGACGTCAGTCGCCCTCTACGAGGTTTCCCAACTTTCGTTCCCGTTCTCTCGAGCAGGCGCGCAGAACCTCCGGCGTTCCCAAGTTCCGGCATAAGGCTCTCAATACTCAAGTCCGGGTGAGCCTGGATGCGCCATGCCGATTCTCCACGGGGATACTGTAAGTGAAGGATTCTCCAACAGGTGACCTGTTTTCCTTTGCTGAATATATGCCTCGTTCTAATTGTTTCTGATTGTAAAGGAGTTGACCTATTGGATGAGGGCACAGAGACGAGAAATGAGACGGAAGGACAGAGAGATGACACACGCCGAAGCCGAAGCCTTGCTTGGCGAAGCTGATTTCGGTTTCCTGGCCTCAGTGGACGATGCGGGGCAGCCCTACTGCGTTCCCCTAAATCACATCTTCACAGACGGTTACATAGTGTTCCACTGCGCTCTCGAAGGGGCAAAACTGGATAACATCAAGACCAATCCCAGGGTGAGCTATGCGGTATGCACTGAGCACGAGGTCTTGCCGGAGGAAGTCTCAACCAGATACAGGAGTGCGATTGCTTTCGGAACTGCCGAGATAGTCGAGGATCCAGTCCTCAAAAGAGAGTTGCTGGTCGCTCTCTTGCGCCGCCTCGCTCCCGGGAGAGAGTTTTCCTGTGGTGGAGCGACCATCGACAAGACCTGCGTGGTGCGCATCAAGGTAGATACGCTTACCGGGAAGAAGAGGGAATAGATTTCACCCACTCGGCGATAGTTGAGATGACGACTTGATCTACGTCGCCCGGTTCATTGTATTCATCAGGCGAGGGCTTCCCCTCTCCGAACATGAACAGGTGGTTCAGTCCGGGCAGCGAAGTGAGGGTTGCGTGGGCGGCGCCCTTGAGCTCTGCCTGCCAGATGGCGAAATCCTCCATAGTCACCTGGTAATCTCGCTCTCCCTGTAGGATGAGCATTGGCAGGCCGAGACTTCGCCCGGCGGCGACCGGGTCATATGCCAAAAGATCATCCCAATAGGCCTTACAGGCTCCCAATACCAGCTCTCCGGGTTCGAGGGAACCTTCCTTGATCTTGGTCACATCCGCCCGGACCTGCTCCAACTGGGCGGCTTCCTCCGCGGAAATCTGACCGTCCAATCCGACAAGGTACTCGCACTGCTCCAGCACCAGGTCGGTCAACGGTCTCGCGTACGGAGCCATCATTATGAGCCCTGCGGGGTACTCCTCGGTTGTCCTAAGCGCGGTCTCCGCTATCCTCGGAGCCAAGGACGCGCCTAGGCTGTGTCCCAGCACAAAGATGCGGTCGGGATCCACCCGTTCGACTTGCCTCAGGTATGCGATGGCCGCCACCGCGTCATCCACGACTTCTTCATCGACAGTGAACCCGTCAATCTCCCCTACCAGAGCCTGGGCGTAATGGCTGGTTCGCTTTTCATAGCGGAGCACTGCGATCCCGTTGCCGGCCAAGCCGCCTGCCAGGTCTCTAAACGGCTTGTTGGGCCCTATTGTCTCGTCCCTGTCATGAGGCCCTGAGCCGTGTACCAAGATGACTGCCGGAAACGGACCCTCGCCAACCGGAATCGTGAGTGTCGCGGGAAGGACCCACGGTTCTTCCCCCACTTCAACAGATATCTCGGCAAAAGAGTCGGCTACCCAGTAAGAGGGATCCTTGTACTCAACGGTCGTGACTTTGGGTGGTCCGAACCACAGGCCGGTAACCCGGCCTTCCACATCAAACACCACTTTGGTGTCAACGGCGGCGAACTCAAAAACACAGGTCACATACGCCACTCTGTATCCGGACTCGGTCGCCAACCGAACCCCGGTCATCTCTTTGAAGGCGCCTACCTGCGAGACAAGTGTGTCCCAAGTGGATTCCAGACGGTCCTGAGGCAGCGCCGAGGCCATCCGTGAGTCCATCATCTCCACCGCGTCCCGGTGTTTTCCTTCAGCCATACACGCTACGAAGGACCTTGCACGTGACTCCAAGGCGTCGTCCGAAAGCGGTTCCGGCGTGATGGCAGGAGTCCTGGCGCACCCTATGAGCAAAATCCCGGCGACCACGATAGCCAAGGGCAAAGTCATGCGACGCATCTGCCGTCATCCTCCTTTGTGGATTGTCCATCAGACGGTCAGGTCGTGAGCCGCCTTGGATGACCCTCTTCACTGATCATACCAGACCGACACGAAGTGCCTCTGAACGAGGAACGGACGGGCAGCAACCAAAGGTCGCGACAATAGCCTGTAAGCCTACTCGGACTTCCTCTTGAGACCCTTCCTCAACGGACGATGCCCGCTTGGAAGGACCTCCACGATATCTTCTTCTTCCGCCAACTGAGTCAAGAGCGGCTGAAGCTCGGCAGAGTCGCTCATGACGAAGTGAATGCCAACCAAACCTTCGCCGACTTCCCTTCGTATCTCCACGGACTCGATGTTGAACCCTGATTTCGCGATCAGTGTGCTCACTTGAGCAAGAACACCCTTCTTGTCGTGGCAGACGACTTCCAGAAAGACGGTGTCTCTCTTTGAGCGCAGGATCCGCCGCTCGACGAAGTCCAGCCCGTACATGGTCAAGAGCCCTGAAGCGGTCGCCAGAATGGCCAGCCAGATCATCCCGGCGCCGGCAGCCAGGCCGATACCGGAACACAACCAGAGACCCGCGGCAGTGGTGAGGCCCCGTACGACGTCCCTCTTTACAAATATGAGTCCTCCGCCCAGGAACCCGATCCCGCTCACCACCTGAGCGGCGACACGGGCCGGGTCGACATCGATGTTGGGCCCCAACACGGACACAAACCCGTGTTGGCTGACAATCATCGCCAGCGCAGAACCGAGGCCGACCAGAGTATATGTCCTCAAGCCGGCATCTTTGTTCCTGACCTCTCGTTCCAAACCGAGAAGGGCCGCGAGGACTCCGGCCAGGAAGACCCTGCCCACAAGTTCCAGGTAAAGGCGAGTTTCAGCCGCTATGGCAGTCACCACCTTCAAAGTATGCCATAGAGAAGCCTACCCCTCTCTGAGGCCCGTCCAATTCGCTTCATTCTCAGGCTGATTGTCGCAAGGAATGGAGGGCGAGTCAAACGAAGCCCCCTAGCCGGAAAGACGCGATCCCGCAGAAGCCTACCTGGTTATCTCCACAATGAGGTTCTCCTGGTCCCACTCAACATTGGCGCCTAGGAAGCTGCTGACAAATCTTACCGGTACCATTGTCCGGTCATTCTGGATGACAGGGACGGTATCCATCCAACGCTCCACCCCATTGACCTTGGCCGTACTGCTCCCGATGGTGAGAGTGATCTCAAGAGTATCGTTTGTGATGGAGACGGTCCTCGTGGCGTCATCCCACCCCACAACCGCTCCAAGGGCCTCGCTTATGGCCCGAACAGGTACCATAGTGCGGTTGTTGTCATCGATGTAAGGCTCCGAGTCAAAGAAGATGGCCACGTTGTCCACTGTGACACCGATGTGCCCGGGTTTGCCCGCATAGCCGTAGATGAGATACTCCTCTCGCTCACGCTTGAACTCATCGAGTTCTTGAGCATACAGGGACTCCATCTCTTGAGGCGTCAGCTTCTGCTCAAGCCATTTGCCTACCCGGTCGGTGCCCATTATCTTGTCGAACATGACGACGCTCGCAGGAGTCGAGCCGCTCTTCGGCACGGTGAACCCGCAAAGCTGCCTGGCAAAAGCGAGAGCATAGAAGCCTGACTTGGCGGGGTTGAAGGTCCGGTAATCGGTGATCTGCAGCCTGACCCCGCCTTCGGACCCAATGTCCTCGGGGATATATGTGACCCCGAGAATGCCGGCCCCGTTCAGCAGCTCTGCAAAACGGACGCTGTCGATGCCCTTTCCGCCGATCCATTTGAACTTGTCAGCCTGCCGGACGCCTGTCCCTTCTCCCAAACCTGTGGCCATATATCCAAACACCGAGTCAATATCGGGGATGTTGGGTGAGGTGGCCACCCACTCCAAGCCGGTATCCTGGTAGATCATGTCGCGGGTATAGCCTTCCATCGGTACTACGGTAAGGTCGACGCCGATTTCCCTGTTGAAGAACTGGGCCAGTTCGCCTACGGTCATTCCATGTGCCATGGGAAGGTTGTCCACCCCGACGAATGTCTCGAAAGCATCCTCTAGGACAGGGGCCTCCACGATCTCGCCGCCGAGAGGATTCGGCCTATCCAACACAATGACAGGCTTTCCGTACTGGGCCGCCGCTTTCATGGCATAGTTCAGAGTGGAAATGTACGTATACGTTCGCGCACCGATATCCTGTACGTCGAATAGAAGGACGTCAACGTCCTGAAGCATCTCCTCAGTGGGCATCCGGGTGGCTCCGTAAAGGCTGTACACAGGGATGCCGAGTGTAGGATGGGTGTATGATTCAACGTACGCCCCGGCCTTAGCCTGTCCGTCTATGCCGTGTTCCGGCCCGTACAACGCTGCCAAAACGACCGACGGGTCACTGGCCAAAGCGTCAATCGTGCTCACGCCCTGGCTGTTGACTCCACTTTGGTTGGTGATGAGCCCAACGCGCTTACCTTCTATGAGATGGTGATACCTCTCGAACAAGACCTCGTTCCCCAATTTGAACCGGGGGACCGCCGCACTCACAGAAGGCGGGAACCCGGCGAGCAAGACTACTAGAACGGTCAAGCCTGCGAATAGTCGACGCATGTTTTCCTCTCCCTGAACTGCGTATGGTAGTACTTACCTGCGGCGTACGCAAGGCACGTGTCACCGCATTATGTCTCTATAGGAATTCGACGTGTTCTCCTGTATTCTGTTTCATCTCGACAAGAGAAGAGGTGTCTTTCTCGGCCAAACTAGGTCCTCCTTCCCTTTTTCACGAGACTGGTGATAACCATGGCGACCCCGACTATGGCAAGGAAGAGGAGAAGCGATCTCTTTGAGCCGACGTGGAAGAGAACTGCCACTAAGATCAAGACTGTTCCGCAACCGAAACCTCCACGGAGGAGGACATAGACGCCGTAGAAGAAAAGAGCCAGCATCCACCAGGACCCGAACCCACCTGCGATGTTGTTAAAGCCAAGATACAGGTATACGGCGAGGCCACTTAGGAAAACGCCCCATGCCAGCCTTGAGCGTTCCTCCTCCTCATCCTTGTCCTTCTCTTTATTGAATGGATCGAAAGATACCCCCTCAAGCGGGTCAAAGGAGGTTTTCCGAACTTTGCTGGCCCTGGGAACGGATCCTGGACGAGATTCCTCTTCGCCCTGGGCGTAGGCTGCCCGTATATCCCCGAGCGTGGCAATGGCTTCACGGAACGCGGTGTCTTCATCTAACCCCGAAGCCTGAAGATCGGCCACTTTTTCGGCTAGGTTGGTGGCCAGTTCCTCTTTGAAATCCCTAAGTCTCTGGGTATCCTCAAAGCCCCTGAAAATACTGTCAAGGTGACGCCGGATCCGCGAGTTCATCTGCACACCGCCTCTCAGATGAGCATGTCGATGACTTTCTTGGCAAACTCCCAATCCGCTTTACATTTGTCATAGGCTTCTCTTCCTTCTCGGGTGATGCGGTAATACTTGCGCCGGCTGCCCTGGTCCTCATCGCCCCAATAGGAGGTTATGAGGTCTTGCGCCTCCAACCGGCGCAGACTGGCATACAATGTGGCTTCCTTGAGTTCATACAGCTGATGGCTCTTGCTGTAGATGGTCTTGCAGATCTGGTAGCCGTACATGTCATCGCGACTAAGCAAGCCAAGCACGATGGCGTCAATGTGTCCGCGTATCATGTCTGAGGAGATGCTCGGTTTCAAATCTATCACCGGAGTTATTATATGAGGCACAACACTGTGTCTGTCAAGGTACCCTTATGGTGAGACTGCTGGATTTTCATTTTGTTCTTCATGAATGGGTCTTTGATAAGGCGTATCCATCCTTTTCACAAACAAGAGCCAAGTAGATCACCAACCTACTATAGGCAAGTCACAGAGGTTATGCGGCTCTCTTTCCTACAGAACGTCCCAGGGCGAACGCCACTGTCATGAGCGCGAACCCCAAGATGTATGTCCAATAGAGGCGGGGCGAAAAGGCAGTAAATTTCCCGGCGACGTTCAGAACCGGTAGATAGAAGAACTGTGTAGCAGTACCGACCTGATTGGCCCAGTAGTATCCCTGGATGGCCTCCTGGTACAACAACAGGAGAAGGGCGACAAACCCTGCCACGTGAACAATAGCTAGGGCCTTGCGGTCGGAGTCAAGAAGGCGTCGCGTTGCCATTCCCAGGCCAAACCAGGCGATCAAGAAAACGATCCCGATGGTCCCGTAAGGGAGAGCCACACTAGGAAAAGCCATCATCGCATGGTTCATGACGTAGCCAAGCGCCAAGGGAATGAACCCAACCAAGAACAAGAGCCACTTCTTCATTTGCGGTCCTCCGTATGACTGTCTTACCTAACAGATATCATACTCTCTTGACCTAAATTCGAACTCGGCAGAAAACCTGCCGAGTTCGCCGGAACCAAGCACCAAACAGTGCTGTTTAGTTCGCGGTATTGAGGGCTTTAGCATGTACCTTGATCATCCCGGACACGACCCCCAAGTCCGGTTGCGTGGCACGCTGTCCGGGGTTAGGATCTGTGTTCAAATGCAAGGTGATATCTAGTTCAAAACGGTGCGTCTCGCCCGGATCCATGATGAACGAAGCACCAAAACCGTCAGTACCCATCTGGTTGCGGCTGAAAACGATACCAGGCAGGTCCTTGTCCCGTATTCTCGTTATGTACTCGCGCAGCGGGGCATCGATCTCCAACTGAACTTCCAGTGTCTCTGCGGAGTTGTTGACCAACGCGAAGAAGTTGTCCCAGGTATACTTGCTGCCGGGCTGTAAGCCGTAATCCCGGCCGTCCTTGCCGCGCCCAAAAACAAACTCCACTACACCATCTTCTCTTACCTTGGCCGCGAGGTCTTTGTTGCCGGTGCCTTCACCGGGCACGACTGAGAGTAGCGCCTCATCCGACGCCACGATGGATAGGACTGCAGGGTTCCGTACAGTAGCACTGCTGTACGCCAGGGCAGCCATAGTTCCTGTTACTGCCAACAGACCGACAATGAACAGAATACTGGCCTTTCTCATCTGTCTCATCACTCCTTCTGAGATGGTATCTTGGCGTTCGCCAGAGTTTCCGCTATCATTCTGGCTCGTATCTTCTCGCCACACTCCATCAAAAGGGTTCAACTAGTATGGCTAATTCGAGCGATTTCAGGATGGTTCTAAAGGAGTATCTGGCCCGAGAGATACAGAAACCCCCGGAGAACGTGCCGGGGGTTCTGGTATGGCGCTCCCTTAGTCGCCAGTCAGCGAATAGCTACTCAGTCGGCCCATGCATGCACAACAATGGCTCCGGTTATGTCTTCCGGAGTAAAGTTGGCATCAGCAGGTATTACGAAGGCAATGCTGACATCTTTGTAGTTGATGTGCGAGACTGCCGGGTTTATGGTGTTCCAGTTGTTGCCCGGGTAGTACCAGCTCATCTCACTATGCAGCGGCACATGGGGAGGAACAAGGTCTCCGTCCTCCTCGACCGTGAAGGTCTTGCCAATCAGGCCATTAACGCCCTTGCCGATATACACGCGCCCGAAGTTGGCGAGTTCGCCCGTAACCGAAATCTTGAATTTGACTTGCTCGCGGCTGTTGTTCGTAATCCGGAAAAGGTCCTCGAAAATGTAGATGCTTCCCGGCTGCAGACCCCAATCCTTTTCACTCACGTTACCCTTCCAAGGTGCGGCCATATTGCTGTTGGTAATACCCGCAGCGAAGTTGAACTTTAGCATTCCATCTTCAACATAGCAGGTATTGTCCTTGCGGCCGATGCCTTCGTTAGGGGTCAAGGCCAGCAAAGCGCTGTTTGTCTCAACCGAGACGACGCCGGCGACGTTCGTTATGGTCGCGTCGGAGTAGGCCATCGCCGCCATAAGCCCCGTCACTGCCAGGAGACCGACAATCACGAGAATGCTTGCCTTTCTCATCTTCGTTTCTCTCCTTCCTGATCTTACTTTGGCGTTTGCCAAAATACCTGGTTCTATTTTGGTCTGGGCATTCTCGGCGCACGCCATCAGAAGGATCCAACGATAGTGGCTAATTCGAGTGATTTTCGCGTACTCATAAAGGATAATCCCGTCTAGAGATGCAGCCACCCGATGGTACGCGCCCACTTTCTTCTGATCTCTCTTAGAAAGCGGCGCCTGTAGCGAGGCTCCAAGTATGGCAGGATCATGAGAGGGAGCGCCGGGACAACAGAGACAACTATGATAGCCAGCCAGAAGTTGATACTTGCCAGAAAACCTATTATCGCCGGCGGCAGAAAAGGCATGAACATGCCTACGATGATGCTGGCATTGAAGATGCCTTCTTCCCGGGCATTGACTGTCGCGGTTACTTTAGCGGTCTCCCCACCGAGAAGGTAAAGCTGACCTCTTTGCAGGACTTCCTTCTTACGTCTTCTCTTCGCCTCGTCAAGGAGTAACGCCAAAGCAAGTACGCCCAATAGTAGAGGCAGCAGACGCGGGTTTTTCATGTTCTCCTCAATCAAGAGAGGAATATAGCCCACGAGCGGGATCTTGAGGGGCAGAGACCCAATAGTCGGGACTACGCCCGCGATCCATTCCCTCCGGATAGGAGGATAGTGCCCGCCCTCTTGGTCGGTTTGGTCGTTGTTGTCTCCCTTAGTGATGAATCCGCCGTCATTATCTGCATAATCCGGTCGATTCGACCATCTGATCCGTTTTGAGCCGTCCACCGGATCCGGTCTTTCCCGACCACAAGATCCGGTTTTGTCCGACCAGTGGATCCGGAACTCCTTAGTCGAGTTCTACGAGATCCCAGGGAATGTTTGACCTGAAAGGAGAACACAAGATGACGGTTGAGTTCCAGACATTGGTCGCGCAAGTTGCCAATAGGAACGTACCGATCCCGAGTCTTGGC
>DUUV01000048.1 GCA_012841375.1 Candidatus Fermentithermobacillaceae bacterium | reverse complement strand
TGGAGGCCAAAGAACAGGAACCCTACGGCCGGATTCGCCGGCGGCGGAAGAGGCTTCCGATCCGATTCCGGAAAGCCGACAAAAGTGGTCGGATGCTATCGGATTTGGTGGTCGGCTCGCGCCGGATCGGGTGGTCGAGTGGGGCCGGAATATGCACGTTTCGTAAAAGCCGGGCGGAAAGCGTTGCCACCAGCATATATACAACCACATGCGCACCATGCTCAAGAGGGAAGGGCTGTGGCCGGAGGAAGAGGGTTAGGGCACCTGGAGAAAGAGGCCGTCGTTCCTAATAGTCCGTGATACTAGACACTGACCACTGCAGTCTAGCTCAACATGCCTTACCCAAGTGGGTCTATCGATCTGCAGTCGGGATAACCGTCGCAGGCCAGGAACACGCCCTTGGCCGAAGACCGCAGCCTCATTCTGCCTTTTCCACAACGCGGACAGGGTATATCCATCTCATCGATTATCGAAGTCAGAGTTGTCCTTGGGACTGGGACCGTGGTCTTGTCAGCCGGATACGAGGGACAGCCAAAGAACACGCCGTATGGTCCAGCCCTTAGAACCATCTTGCGCCCGCATCGTGGGCAATCAGGTGTACTCATTCGCTGCCCTAGAAGAGAGCCTATCTTCTTCATGCGCGTCGCCTTCTTGGCTTCGCGTTCTTCTTTTCGGAAGAGAGCGGCTACTCCGTTGAATTCCAATACCATACTCGTGAGCTCGTCGTTTTCGAACCGTGTCATCTGTTCCGTGGTATGGCTATGGGAGAGGATATTGAGGCTACCCATCCACGTAATTCTCTCATCGATGAAAGCCAGCTTCTCATGGAGGTTCGGACGTGTTAGAACCTTGACTCCAAGTGTGCTGAATTCGTACATTACCCGGTCCGCGTCGTCTTCCGGTCCTTCTTTTGTGCGGCCTGACCTGCGCTTTGGTCGAGTTACCACAACTACCTCGATGCCTTTCTCCAATAACTTCCTTAAGATCGGCGCCAGGCGAGATGTTCTTCCTGGCTGTATGAATGGGCTGAAGATAATCACTCGTTCGCGGGCGGAGAGAAGGTCGCGATTAAAGGCTGGGTAGAAAGTACTTTCATGGAACAGAGTCATCCCTTCAGGATTCCCAAGGGGCATTCGACCAGTCATTGCTTCCGTGCTTCTCATGACCTCCGGATCATCGTACCCCCTAAGAACGCTTGTACTGTCAATCGTTTGGGCTTGCCTGCCGAAGTAGGTCCACGTTGTCTCAAGTGCTTTCCCCCCGCTGCGGCTTTCGAAGTACCCGACGTGACCGACCAAGATCACCTTCCCTTTCGCTCTGGAAAAGGCAACATTGAGGAGATTCGTGGCCTCCGGCTTAGTTAGCAGGACTCCGGGTCTGCTGAAGGGAGGACCATCGACTAAGTCCACGATGATGACGTCCTTCTCGTTGCCCTGGAACCTGTGAACTGTGGCAATCTTCACTTGGTCCGTTAACGCGCGTTCTCTAACCAGTGCGTTCAGCAATCGGGCCTGCGCCGAATATGGACAGATGATGGCTACTTCGATCTTGCAGTCGCGGACAGTTTCGATTGCCTGCTGTGCCAGCCGAACTGCCGTTACCGCGCTGTAGATATTGTACCGCGAGTATCCGGGCTCAAGGCGGGCACACCACGGATTTGCGGATGTGGTATCACATAGCACAACGGGGTACTTGGGCGCGGGGCCGGCTGACCGGCCTGGGTTTGTACGGCATTCCTTGGCATGGTGCTCCAGCGCGTTTCCATCCTCGCGGTATACCAGTTGGTTGACGAGCTCGCCAATCTTCTCATGCATCCTGTACTGCTTCCTCAAAGAGACCAGCCTTGGATCCCGCATTTGGACGCGCTCGTTGTCATCAACGATGCCGGCCTCTTTGTATATGGTCTTCGCGATTCTCTCCACTGCAATGTCTGACTTGGCGGTACAAATAGGCTGGAGCTGCCTGAAATCCCCCAAGACTACCACGCGCTCGGTTGCGAGAGCGGCCGCTAACCAAAGATGCGGCTGCATTGTCATGCTAGCTTCGTCTACGATTACGTTGTCAAACTTGTTCTGATAGAGCTCCGGCGTCGTGCACATCTTGGTGAGGGTCGCGCCTATTACCTTGGCCTCGCTTACAACCTTCTGGGCCAGTTGTTGATATTGTTCTTGGATGGCCTTCGCCTGTTGCTCCAACGCCGTCAGTTCAGTGCCAAGTCTGTGGAGTTCATCGCGGATCCTGTCTATCGTGGGTAACGGACCTTTCGCCCTCAATACGCTGAGAGTCTGGGAAAGCGCCTTATCTGCTGACTCCACAGCTTCCTGAAACGTGGGCAGATCTTTCGTCATACGCTCCAGGGTCTGCGTGCATTGGGTGTGTCTACTTTCCAGCTCTATCAGCTGCTGTCCAATGCGTTCCGGGTTCAAGCCGCCGAAGATTCGTTTGATGAAGCTCGCACTATGGGCCTCAGCCAATCTGGCGCTAAGACGCTCTTCTGCTTCGCGTAGGTCAGCGATTCGTCGTTCGACGCTCTGCCGCTCTTGCACAGCGCCTCGCCATCGCTTCTCAGCCAGGTTCTTAGCATCTTCAAGTTCTCGAATCCTCGCCAGCTCGGTTTCCCACAGCGTCCATTCAGCCTGAGACTTCTTGACAGCTGCGATGCGCGATTGTACTTCATCAAGTTGCTTGTTCAGATCGGCTCCTCTGCGCTTGACAACGGCCTCAAGGGTGATGCACTCGATCGTCTTGTCCTCTTCGCGGACTTGCCCAATCCGTATGATCGCGCCGTCGCGGATTTCTTCTCTCGTGAGCCCCTTCATCGCTGCCTTCAGCACCGTGTCAACTGCAGTGTTTGTATGGGATGTGATGAAGACTCGCTCCTCGCTGTGAACAAGGCCGGGAACCAGATAGTTGATGGTCGTTGTTTTTCCTGTGCCCGGGGGGCCCCACACGAAGGTGATCCTTTGAGACAGCGCCTTTGTCACCGCTTCCTTCTGCTCGTCATTGGGTGGTGGAGGAGGGGAACTGGCTGAAGACTGGGCTACCGTGAAGTCGGGTGATGGGGAGGGACGGATGGTCTCGTTGGGTAACTGGTTGAACAGCCGTAGCGACATACTCTTGTTTGCGGCCAGCTTCCCGGCCATGGTCTCTTGCAGCCTTGTCTTAAGTATTTCAAGCAGGTACCAGGGCGAAGTATTGAGAGAAGCCGTGGGCACCCTTGGCCCCAGATCCTCTTCAACGGCCAGTATGACCTCAAATCCATCGACTGTGACCACCGTTACCCGATAGCTTTCATCGCCAACCTTGAGTTGAGCCGGCGTGTCGTCAGGTATCCCCAGTTCAGAAGCCAGATCAAAGGTATACAGAAGCCTGCCGGCAGCAAAACCGTCCTTTCTGCCGTTCTGAAGGGGTACTTGCTTTCCCCCGCTGCCTTCCTTGATCGCCTCGATCTCGTTAGAGAGGGCTTGTATCATCTCCGATGTGATCGACTCGTAAGTCACGTCATTTCCTCCTGGACACGCGTAGCGAAAATGGTCGGCCCGGTCTGGCAATCGAATCTTCTTTGCGCCCGTTGGTGCTGCAGCTTCTCGGTTCGCCTGTCGAGTCTCACGGAGAATTCGTGCGAGCCCTCTGGATATCCTTCCCAATTCGAGGCCCTATGCTGGAAAGGTCGAGTTGTTGCAGAATACTCAATCACCAATACGAGGGCTCTTCGCCCTGCCACCGAAGATTCCGTCGAATCGGGAGGGTATGTGCTCTAGACTCTCGAAGCATCCGTGTGGCGCCTGCCGCATGTTGGCTCGGTGTTTTCGCGGGGTGTAAAGACATAGACGGCCCCCAAGACGGTTCCTGGTTGTGGTGGTGGCTGAGCAGCTTAGGGCGAATCGACCTGCTTCCTCGCACTTTGTATGGAAGGGGATGAGAGTCCGTGGCTACCATGATCCCTGACCTTGACCCGTGCCTGATCGACAATGATGGTGAGCGGAGAGTATACGCAGCGCTCCGCAGGCTCCCTGCATCCTACACAGTGCTCTATTCCTACAAATTTCGAACCGGGGTCCCGTCAGACCTAGAGGGCGATGCGGGGGAGGCCGACTTTGTCGTGGTCAGCCCGACTCTCGGGTATCTTGTTATTGAGGTCAAACAGGGCAAGGTGGGATACGGCAACGGCCAGTGGTATGAGCAGAAGCAGGGCAGGCAGGAGCCCATGTCAAAGGATCCGGTTGCCCAGGTCGAGAAGGCCAAGTTTGCCATCCTGGACCGCTACAAGGACAAGGCCGAGAATACCCACTTCCCGCTAAAGGTCCGGCACGCCCTGTGGTTTCCCGAGTGCACCCATGTTTGGGGCGAACTGCCGGCGAACTTAGCCCGGGAGAGCGTTCTGCTGGAGCCGGATCTCGACTCTCCAGAGGCCGCTGTCCGGCGCGCGTTCGCCACATCCGACCTGCCACCCGAGAAACAGGCCACTGACCTTCTCATCCAGAAGGTCCTT
>DUUV01000078.1 GCA_012841375.1 Candidatus Fermentithermobacillaceae bacterium | reverse complement strand
TCTAGCGGCACCTTCTCACAACATCGTCTGGCGGCACCTTCCGGCAGCACCGTCAGATAGCATAGTCTGGCGGTATTGCCGGCACACCGTCTGGACGTACGGAAGACTACCGGTAGCCCGGAACACGGGCTCAAATGGAGGAACTGCCTCCCGAGACACCGAATCCCCGCTTGAGGTGGACGGAGGAGGTGTATTGCCGTGAGAGTAAAGACCGGCCTCGAAAAGCTATTGGAAGAAGGGCTGTATAAGGACAGAGAAATCGGTCTCATCACCAACCACACGGGCCTTGACCGGAACCTCAGGCAGAACTATGAAGTGCTGCTGGAACACGGTTACCGGGTGAGGGCCCTCTTTTCTCCCGAACACGGCATCCGCGGTGATGTCGCCGAGGGTGCCCGGGTCGGTGACGAGACAGAACCGCGGACAGGGATACCCGTGTACAGCCTCTACGGCGAGTCCCGGGTACCTCACGCCGAGAGTCTCGAGAAGATCGAAGTCCTTGTGTTCGACATCCAGGATATCGGCGCCCGCTACTATACATATCCGTCAACTATGCTCGGGTCGATGCAGGCCGCAGCATCCTCCGGTATCCCGTTTGTGGTACTGGACCGGCCAAACCCAGTAGGCGGCGCTGCGGTCGAGGGCAACGTCCCTTCGTGTGATGACTTGTCTTTCGTCTGTTACGCTCCGGTTCCCATCCGCCACGGGATGACTTTGGGGGAAATAGCCCTCATGGAATCCGACAGGCTGAACCTCCCTACTCCCCGGGTGATAAAGGCCGAAGGCTGGAAACGGGACATGTACTATGACGACACGGGATTGGGGCCCTGGGTGCCGCCGTCGCCTGCCGCTTCGACCCAGGACATGGCCCTCCTGTACCCGGGAACATGTCTACTTGAGGGGACCAATCTATCGGAAGGCCGCGGGACGTCAAGTCCCTTTGAGACAGTTGGAGCGCCCTACGTAGACCCTGACGCCCTTGCACGGGTTCTCCGTGAAGAAAATCTACCCGGGGTTTTGATCCGTCCAACCTACTTCACTCCGTGGTATTGGAAGCACGTCGGAAAGGTGTGCGGAGGCGTGCAGTTCCACGTCGTGGACAAGAGGGCGGTCCGCCCGGTAGAACTGGGACTGAGACTGCTCTTCGCCGCACGCGACCTTTTCCGGGACTTCGCCCTCAGGAACCACGAAGAGGGGTCCAAGGACTACCTTGACCGCCTGGGAGGAGGTCCCGAGCTCCGAGAGACGCTCATGAGCGGGAGGTCGCCCGATGACCTCATCTCAAAATGGCGGGAGGAGGCGTCGGAGTTTGCGCGAAGGCGACAAGCCTATCTCATGTACTAGTTGCGGCTCCTGTCACTCCCAGAGCCCACGGAGCATACAGCCCCCTCTCTTCTTGGGTATTGACGGCGGCGGGACAGGTACAGAAGCATGCCTTGTGGATGCGCAGGGGACCGTTCTGGGAAGGGGTCGGGGAGGTCCCTCCAACATCAACTATGTGACTGAAGATGTTTTGGTGAAGTCCCTGGCGACTGCCGCCCGTCATTGCCTGGACTGCGGCGGCATATCCATGAACGACATTGCCGGGGCCTGCCTGGCTCTCGCCGGCGCAGGAGGCGACAACCCCCGACGGATCCGTCACGCCGTGTCATCTCTCTTTGGCGACCGCCCTTTCATCATCGTCGAGGACACTTACTCGGCCTTGGCTGCCGCACATGGAGGCAGAGACGGCATAGTCGTAATCGCCGGAACGGGCTCCAACTGTCTGGGCATGAGGGACGGCAAGTACTCTTCCGCAGGAGGATACGGCGCCCTCCTCGGCGATGAGGGCAGCGCCTACAGCATCGCGCTGAAAGGGCTCCGGAAAGTGATGCGCGCTTTTGACGGGAGAGAACGGCCAACCGTGCTCACCGACCTCTTTCTGAAGGGCACCGGGCTCGAAAACCCTCGTGACTTCATCGGTTTGACGCTGGAGATGGACCGTACGTCCATCGCGGCTCTCTCACGTCATGTGTTCCGGGCGGCCGATGATCTCCGCGACTCCGGAGCGATGTCCATCCTCCGGAACGAGGCCCGCAAACTGGGCGAGTTGGTATCCGCAGTGGCAAGAGGTCTGGGACTTGCCTCCCCGGAAGTCGCAGCCAGAGGCGGGTGCTTTCAGAGCGCCACATATTTCGCCGCGCTTCAGGATGAGCTGGCAAGCTCGTTTCCCGGGGCAAAGCTTTTTCATTCTGCCCGTCCGGCATCGGAAGGCGCCGCGATACTCGCAAGAGCAAGAGACTGGTTTCTGAAAGGAACGGGATCAAAATGAAGTCGCCCGGTATCCCAAGGACCGAGTGGGATAACCCGCTCACCAAAGACATTGACACCTGGCCGGCCGAGAAGATTGTCTCGGTGATCAACGCCGAAGACCACAGGGTGGCTCCGGCAGTGGCCGCTGAACTCCCGAATATCGCAAAGGCAGCCGAGATGATGGCCGAGACCATCCTGAGCGGCGGCCGGGTCTTCTACATCGGAGCCGGCACTAGCGGGAGAATCGCAGTGCTCGACGCCTCGGAGTTGGAGCCGACCTACGGTTCCATCGGAGAAAACGTGACGGCCATTATGGCCGGGGGCCAGAAAGCCATATCCAAGGCTTCGGAGGGTTCTGAGGACAGCATCGAAGACGGCCGGAGCGAGATGGTCACAAGAGGAGTAGGCCCCGGCGACATGGTCATCGGCATAGCCTCCTCGGGCCGCACCCCCTACGTGGCAGGGGCATTGTCCGAAGCCCGGAGCCGGCAGGCCAGGACTGTGGCCGTCGTGGGCGACGCCACCGGCGCCGTCGCCAAGAGCGCCGAGATCGTGATAGCCCCCGATGTGGGTCCGGAAGTGGTGACGGGGTCTACCAGGATGAAGAACGGAACGGCTCAGAAGCTGGTGCTGAACACGATGTCCACGACGGCGATGATTATCGCCGGACGCACCTACTCGAACCTCATGGCCGGTACCACACCGCGGAACACCAAACTGGCGGGCAGGGCGCTCCGGATCCTCACCCAAGCCACAGGAAGGCCATCACCCGAAGTGGAACGCGTCTTCGACGAGGCTCAGGGAGACATCGGCGTAGCGCTCATCAGTCTCATCTCCGGAGCCGGGGTCCGCGACGCGATCGCCCTGCTCGACGAATGCGGCGGGGCCATCCGCAAGGCTGTCCTCCTGGCTAAGGAGAGATTTGGGGACGCACCGTGCCCGAACAAAGACCGGGTGGCAGCCCAAGTTACGGCAAGTGGGAGGTCTCCTCACGGAACCTCCGGGTCTACCCCACCGTGCCTGCCCATGGGCCAAGCCCAGGACGTAGGTCTGGATGTAGCCCAAGTAGAGCGGGCGTTCCGTACCGTAGCCCAGACAATCGGTGATGGAGAGGGGCGCATCCCGGGTGCCGTCGCGACCATCGTTCATCGGGGAATCATGCTGCACCCCAGGGCCTTCGGTTGGGCAGTGCGGACTCCGGAGCGCATACCGGTCACTCCCGACACCATGTTCGACATGGCCTCCTTGACAAAAGTGACCGCGACTCTGCCGTGTATCCTGAAGCTCCTCGAGCAGGGAGAGTTTCGCCTCGACGACCCAATTTCCATGTTCATCCCCGAGTTCGGGCAAGGCGGCAAAGAAAGAGTGACCATACGGCATCTCTTGACCCACACTTCCGGCCTGCCAGCGCACATTAAGTTCTACGAGCAGGGCCTTCAAGATCGAGAGATCATCGAGGCCATCTGCGCCCTTGGGTTCAACGAGGGCACGGCACCGGGAGAAAAGGTGGTCTACAGCGACCTCGGTTTCATCATGCTGGGCGAACTGTTGAAGACAGTCACCGGACTTGGGCTGGACGAGTTCGCCAGAAAAGTGGTGTTTGACCCCCTGGGTATGAAAGACACTTGCTTCACGCCGGACGTCTCTCTCAGGTACCGGATAGCCGCCACCGAGTACAGAGCCGATCTGGGGCGGACCATGTGGGGCGAAGTGCACGATGAGAACGCCTTCTGCCTGGGAGGCGTGGCCGGGCACGCGGGGCTTTTCAGCACGGTCTACGATGCTGCCAGGTACGCTCTCATGTGGCTGGGCAAAGGCTCCTTCGGCGGAACAAGGGTGCTCGGAGAATCGACTGTTCTGGAAGCCACAAGGGAACAAGCATCAGTAGGTGAACGGCGCGGTTTGGGGTGGCAGCTCCGTTCAAGGATCTTGTCTTCAGGCGGCGACCTTATGCCGGACAGGGCATTTGGGCATACCGGCTTCACGGGGACCAGCATATGGTGCGATCCTGAGACCGGTACCGCGGCCATATTGCTCACAAACCGGGTGCACGCCGGGCGAGAAGGCAACGACCACATCCGCTTGCGGGCGCGATTTGCCAACGCCGTGGCGGCATCGGTGAAGCGCAAACGGGAGTGACGCTGACATGACTACTCTGAACGCAAGACTCCGGGAAGTGGAAGTAAACGACCTGTCCCTTCCAGAGAAAGTGGGACAGGTCCTCATGGTGGGTTTCGCCGGAAAAGACGCCGAGGGCGCCCGGGACGCGATTGTGAACCTCAAAGTAGGCGGGATCATCTACTTCGCGCGTAACACAGGCTCGATCCCGGAGACCGCCACCCTATCTCAAACACTTCAGGATATGGCCGCCGCCTGCGGGAGCCTGCCGCTCCTGATATCGATCGACCAAGAAGGCGGGCCCGTTGTCAGGCTGGACCGGGGACTCCCTCTCATGCCCGGTCCCATGTCTCTCGGGGCGACCGGCGACCCCGACCTCGCGTTCAAAGTGGCCCGCGCAACCGGCACGCAGGTGAGAGCAGCAGGAATCAACATCAACCTCGCCCCGGTTCTGGACGCTAACGATAATCCGGCCAATCCGGTCATCGGCGTCCGTTCCTTCGGCAGCGATCCCTCCCTGGTGGAGACACTCGGGGCGGCAGCGGTGAAGGGCTTCATGTCGGCCGGAGTCGCCCCGGTGGGCAAGCACTTCCCCGGCCACGGCAATACGTCAGTAGACTCTCATTTTGATCTACCCGTCCTCCCCCATACGATGGAACGTCTGGAGGAAGTCGAACTCAGGCCATTCAGAGCGGCGATAAGGGCAGGGGTGCCGGCGATCATGACCGCTCACATCCTGTTCAGCGTAATTGACCCGGAACGTCCGGCGACGCTCTCAGAGCCGGTACTGCAAGGTCTGCTTAGGCGAGCCCTGGGATTCCAAGGCGTCATAATGACCGACTGCATGGAGATGGACGCCATCTCAAAGAACCCGGGGACGGCCAGGGGCGCAGTCCTCGCCCTCAAGGCCGGAGCAGACATGGTGCTGATATCGCACACGAGCCGGTATCAGAGGGAAGCGTACGAGATGATCGTTGAGGCGGTGAGGACTGGAGAGATACCGCTATCTCGCTTGGATGATGCCGTGCGTCGGGTCTTGTCGATGAAAAAGGCCCTCAAGGTGCCGAACCCGCTCCCCCCTGACGCCGCCCTTACCGAGGAATTCCGGAGGCTGTCGGCCGAAGCCCACCTTCGCTCCATCACGGTCCTCAAGGACGACACGCTTCCGCGTCCCGGCGGTCCGGGGTCACGGTTCGTCATCCACTCGCCCTATCCGGCGACGGCACTGGTCGAAGCGCTGACGAGACGCGGAGCCCAGGTTGTACACAGGATCTACGAAGGCGATACAGGTTCCGGCTCTCACGACGCCACGGTCGTTGTTCTCACCCAGAACGCGTGGAAGGACGCTGAGCACGCCGCCCACGTCAAGTCCATCCTTCAGGAGAAGCCCGACGCCATAGTGGTTGCCACCCGGGACCCGTACGACTTCCGTGTCTTTCCGGAGGCACGGAGTTTCATCTGCTCGTACAGTCACAGGCCGGAGGCGCTTCAGGCTCTCGCAGAGGTGATCACGGGCGCGGCTCCGGGGAAAGGCAAGCTTCCGGTTATGCTTCAGTGAGCGTCAATGGACTTTCCATGAACACTATGAGCGTCCTTGGATATTGCCGGGAATAGCGCCGGAGAGTCTCCCGGGACCTTGGAGGAGATGCCGATGACAGCCGACTTGAGAACCATGCTGGAGACCATACGGAAGAAAAGCACTCGACTCTTGATAGGCCTCATGTCGGGGACCTCCGCGGACGGAGTCGATGCCGCTCTATGCCGGATCACGGGCGCGGGAAGAGACACCAAGGCCGAAGTAGTCCATCTTGCCTCCGTGGAGTATCCGCCTGCCATCAGGCGCCTCTTGTTGGGCGATCTCAGGCTGCTCTCATGCGAAGAAGTAGCGCGCCTCAACTTCCTGATAGGGGACATTTTCGCGGAAGCCGCACTCAAGTGCGTTGCGGAAGCCGGGCTCAGCCGCTCAGATGTGGACGCAGTGTGCTCCCACGGCCAGACACTTGTGCACTTCCCCGAGCCCGATCACCCCGCGATCCCAAGCCGTGCCACGCTGCAAATAGGCGACATCTCGGTCATCGCCCAGAAGACGGGGATACTGACGGTCGGCGACTTCCGTCCGGCCGACATGGCTCAAGGAGGCGAGGGCGCTCCTCTGGTGCCTTATGTGGACTACCTTCTCATCACCCACCCTACCCTGGGCAGAGTGATGCAGAACCTGGGCGGCATCGGCAACCTTACGTACTTGCCCCCGAACGCCTCTCCCGATGCGGTGATTGCGTTCGATACCGGTCCGGGCAACATGGTGGTGGACGGAGTCGTGTCACTCTTGACGCAGGGACGCCAGACCATGGATAGGGATGGCAGGATGGCTTCATCCGGATGCGTCCACCGGGCGCTCCTAGACCGCCTGCTGGAGCACCCTTACTACCGAAAACCCCCGCCCAAATCGACAGGCAGGGAGTTGTTCGGCATTCAGTACTCCAAATCGCTCATTCACATGGCCAGTGAGTCGGGATGCGCGTCCCCGGAAGATATCGTGGCGACGGCCTCGGAACTCACCGTACAGAGCGTTGTGCGGGCCTACAGGGATTTCGTGTTTCCGTTAGGCCCAGTCCATGAGGTCGTCGTCGGAGGAGGAGGCGCCAGCAATCCTTACTTTATGAGGCGATTCCGCGAGGAGCTCGGCCACGTAAGGGTTATCACCCACGAGGAGCTGGGCATCCCTAATCAGGCCAAAGAGGCGCTGGCGTTCGCTATCCTGGGGAACGAACTCCTGTCAGGGCGAACGAACAATCTGCCGTCGGCGACCGGCGCCAGGAGAGCGGTGGTGATGGGCAAGATTGCGCTGCCATAACGGATCGCCCAAATCTCCCGGTGCCCATCGGGAGCCAGGATGTGAAGAAAGAGAGGCCGCAGAATGCCTCTCGGTGGAAGCCATAACAGGGATGCTGACCACCTCTTATTTGGGGAGGCCCATCATCTACAAACCGGTCACCGGGTCGACCAACGACGATGCGCGACTTCTCGCCGGACAGGAACCGGCCGGCACCGTGGTGCTCGCCGAGGTGCAGACCGGGGGGAAAGGCCGCCTGGGCCGGCGTTGGGAATCGCCTGCAGGCGGTGTGTTCATATCGGTAGTCCTGCGTCCGGAGATTCCCGCGGAGCGCGCGCCGCTCCTCGCAATCGTGGCGGGCTATGCCGTCGCCTCCGCCATCAGGGCGCTCACAAGTCTTGACACCCGGGTCAAGTGGCCTAATGACGTGCTGGTAGCAGGCAAGAAGGTGTGCGGGATACTCTGCGAAGCCGCCATCGAGCCCGGGACTCCGTGCGCGCCAAATCTCCGCTATGTAATCTGCGGGATCGGGATCAACGCCAATCAAACGGACTCGGACTTCCCCCCGTCTTTGAGGGAGACGGCTTCATCGATCCGGATACTCATGGGGGGCCCGATAGATAGGAATCTCCTGATAGCGACCGTATTGAACGAGATGGAGGTCGCCCTTGGGCGATTCAACGACGAGGGCCTTGCCGGGATGCGTGACGATTTAGCCGGCCTGTGGGCCTTCCTAGACCGGGACGTCTGTCTTCAGAACCGGTCATCGAAAGACAGCGCCAAAGTGACAGGTCGCTTCAGGGGAGTAGACGACACGGGAAGGGCACTCATTGAAATCCCCGGCGAAGGGGTTGTGCCCTTCTCCGCCGGGGATCTATCCCTGCGTCCTTTGCTCTAGTAGGCCGCCTATGCCAGTGTCATCATCGTCCGCGCGCCGCGGTACGCCTCCAGATAGTCCTTGCCGGTAAACTCCACTGTCACCGGATCGATTCTGACCGCGCCGGGCATGATGGCCGCCCCGTCGGCCTGACCCGACGTGTGGAACTGCAGCCTTACAGTGGACGGAGTAACGGGGACCAGCGGCTTGGCCTCCGCCAGATTTTCCAGTGCCCTCTTAGCGCCTTCTTTGATGATCTCCCTCGCCTTCGACGGATGCAGGCAAAGGGCCGAAAACTGGCTTCTGGGTTCCTTGACGGTCACGGTGGTCACTTTGCCCAAGAGCTCTTCGGCTTCCTTGGTGACCACGCTATCGCCTGTCACAAGGACCACGGGAACTCCGTAATGCCCGGCAATCAGCGCGTTCATCCCGGTCTCGCCCATCACCATGCCGTTAACCCAATAGTGGGCTACGCGGCCTGTGTATGTATGGTTGAGCACACCCGTCGACGACGCTTGCGAGTGGTATCCGACCAGGAAGACCGCATCAAAATCAGCGGTCAGGCCTTCCATCATGGACATCGGCTTTGAAGAACCGGTAATCAGCCTGATGTCCGGGTTCAAGTCTTCGATCACGACATTTCTCATCGAGCCATGTGAGTCGTTTACCACGATATCCTTGGCTCCCGCGGCGAACGCCCCCTCAACTGCCGCGTTGACCTCCTGGGTCATGAGTCTTCTGAAACGTTCATAGTCCTCTTTGCCGTGCTGTGTCTGGTTCCAGTTGACAACGCCGCAGACGCCTTCCATGTCCACTGAAATGAAAACCTTCACTATTCAAGCCTCCCATCCCACAATTGTCGATCCTTTACGGAATTCTTGGTCGGAGGCGGTTATCCTGCCGAGCCTCCCCGAACTGACGGACCTTCCCGAACCGCCGGGCGCCTGCTATACTGTTCAGAGTGCCGCGCTGATCGCTTCTACATCGCGCGCCACCCAGTTCAAGACCTGGAAGACACGGGCAACGAGGAGGGACCCCTCACGAGACCAGCCGGTGAGAATAGACTATCCATGATGCTCAAGGCCTCCATGATTGCAGCCACCACCGCGGTCCTCTCGTTGGTGACGATCCCGCTCCCCTTTAGTCCGGTACCGGTCACTGGTCAGACTCTGGGAGTCTGCCTGTCGGGGCTTTGTCTGGGGCCTTGGTGGGGCACAGCGGGAATCGGCATTTACCTTGCATCAGGGTTAGCGGGATTGCCCATTTTCTCGGGTGGGAGGTCTGGGCCGGGGACGATTCTCGGGCCCACGGGAGGATATCTCTTGGCTTTCCTTCCGGCGGCGTTCATCACCGGGCTGATCGCGTCACCGCCCGCGAGACAGCGCATGGACCGGACCAACTCGGGGAACAAACCGGAACCTCCGGGCATGTGGCGCCTCATCCTGGCATCGGTGGCCGGCGGCATACTCATAGTCCATGGGGCCGGATCTCTATATCTGGCCTGGCAGACAGGCATGTCCTTTCATAAAGCCCTTCTGGCCGGCTCCATACCTTTTCTGGCCGGAGATGTCGTCAAAGTCGTCCTGGCGTCACTTGTCGCCTATAGGTATCACCGGGCTCTTCGCTAGGGAGGCGAGTAGGAGCACCGGGACGGTTGTCAACCGGGCCGGCAGTGACTCTATCAGTCAACTTCGATAGGCCCATTCGCGGTGGCGACCACAAGCCGGTTCTCAACGAGGCTGGCCTTGACCGCCCTTAGCGTGTCTTCGGTCCTGAAACTCAAGTGACCGATAGTGAGCACCGTATTCGGATATATGGTATTGGCCAGAATTTGCCCGCCCGGCGACACGACCAGGACTGTGGGCGCGGCGCCCTGGCCGCCGGCTGCATTCACCTGGATGAGTTCCCTAGCCCTTGCCTCGCCGCTTCTCACCAATCCGGGGGAACCGCTTGTCTTGACGGCTCTTCCGGCGAGGAGTTGGCAGTAGAAAGCTCCCTGCCCCGTGATGGTGATATCCCGTGAGGCTTCGATGGTTGAACTCTGGGCGTAGGGAAGGATGACGTCTGATTTTCCTTGGAGCAGCTCTGCATCTATGTAATCCCGCGCATCTATGAGCAAGTCGGAGATGCCCCGAGCCCTCTCAAAGATACTGGCGCCAAAAGCGGACAGCATCTGCCTGGTTTGCCGGACCTGCTCCGCTATGTCTGCAGGAAACGCCTTGATGTTTTCTTTGAGGAGGGCGGACACGGCGAGTGCCAAGTTCCGGAACCGCTCAACCTGGGCGCTCTCGTCAAGGATGGCATCGTCGCCAAGAGCAGGCTCTCCTCTATCTTTTCTCTCCAAAGCTTCCCCGTGTATCTGTTCAATGGAAAGGATAGACTCGGCTCGCTCCTCTACGCTGCGGAGGAGAGTATCCATGCATCGTATCCAAGTGGAATCTTTTCCCGCCGTCACTGTGGACTTGAAGACATTGCCGCTGATCCTGATGCTGCCCCAGGCCTTCACGGTGGCCTCGGTGACGGCGCCCGAGATCTCCTGATTCCCTTCGGACTCGACCCGCATACCTTCGGTGACCTGTCCCAAGATGCTGACGCTTCCCGATGTCCTGATGTTGCCCGACGACATATCCACGTCGCCCCTATGGGTAAAAACAGGGTCCACGCTTACGGTCCCTGAGTCCTCGGCAAACATGGGGTAGCCGGACACGGTCGCTACGGCCATGAGTAGTCCGCCGTCGCGCTCCTGGATTTCCACTCCTTTTCCGGCCCTGAACCTGGGGTCTCGCGGAGGATGAGCCGGAAGGTGGATGCCGGTGACCGACTTTCCAGGGCTCCCCGGCACAGGCGGGGTCTTCACGGCGATGGTCTGCCCTTGCTTTACATCGGGAAACTTAGTTACGTCCCGGAAGTCGACCTGCAGGAGGTCGGCCGGCAAGTCCACAACCCGCTCGAGAGGCACCAGGAACTTTATCTCACCGTCCTTGCCCGGCACAGGCGGGTCTCCCCGAGCGGCAACGAACGGCCGGCGGCTCGGCCTTTCGCAACACGCCTCTATGGCTTCCCGGTCAATTCCGAACTCGACGCCTGCTTCACGCAAGACCTGAAGAAGCCGGTCACGGTCGGGGGCAACCGTCACCGGCTCAGATTCGTACTTGAGCACCAGGCGCCTCGCGGGAGGCGTATCAATCAGATGGGACTTAGACCCTTCGCGGACCTCGATCCTTGCCTGGGCCTCCAGACCGCCCTTCTGGATCTCCACAGAGTACGTGACTGCGGGGTCTTGAGAGGGCAAACGCACCTGAACATCGGATGAAGATGTCAACGGCTCCTCCCCGGATATCCTGCGGCCCGAGATGAAGATATCGATATCCTTATGAGGTAGAATCGACGCGGGTTCACCGCCGGGCTTGGGGTCTTGAACGAAAACCTTTCCGTCTTTTACCCAGGCGAGCCCGTTCACGTCACCTTGTTCTCTTGACATGCGCATCCCCCTCGAGCACCGAGAACATGAAAAGTCCCTGCTCCGGCAGAACAATCACCGGATGTCACAGAGCACAACCGGCAGGCTAAAACCATCGAGAGGCCTTGTCTATTCTTTACATCGGCGACCGGAGCGGAAATCGTTAGGGTTAACTGCGGGGACACTCCAAGAGCGCCCGCGGAGAAGCATTGTAGCGGAACGGTATCTCACTCAGCCGGCTTCAGGCGAATCACTATTACCGGGACCAACACTATCTGCAGGAGAACCCCTGGGATCGAGGCCGCGAGTCCTGCGGTAACAGGGTACAGCGGCGAAACCCCGGGAAGTCCCATGAGAGGAAACACCGAGTAGCCGATAAGTCCGTACACGACTCTCCCTGCCAACGCCGCAAGTGTGACGGCCCACGCCGGGTGTAGTCTCATCCGCCTGTAGAAGAGAGCGACCAGTACGCCGTACACAGGGAGTTCGACCATCATGGCAAACGCCGTAGGGGGCACAAAGGGCGGCATCCCCGTGAGCAGCCCAGAGAGAGCCGGCGTGGCCACGCCCACGGCCAAACCGCTTCTCCAACCCACGTAGATTCCGGCGAGGAGCACCGGGATGTGCATCGGAAGGAAAGTCCTTCCCATACCGACAGCGTGGAACCCCATGGGGAGTACAATCCCCATCGCTGTAAATAGGCCGGTCAGCACGAGTTTTCTCATGCGTCTAGTATGACATAGACGGGAATGAACACAATCCCCTAAGGGGAGCTCCGGAACTCATTTTGTCCGAATTAGGTCTAGATCTAGGGTCTTGATTAGGAGGAGGTCACAGCTATGACCAAGATGAAGAACAGGACTGTAGTCGTAATCTCTCTCGTGGCAATGGCGCTGGCGCTCTGGGCCGTTGGATGCCGGCAAGAAGCGGAGCCAAGGGAGCCCATCCAGCCTGAACCCTCCATTCTCGGAAGCCTGGAGCCGGTCCATCCGGATGAGCCAGCGGAGCACACCTTTAATGAGCGGTTCTCCCTTGAGAACGCCCTCCGGCGAGTAGACCAGATCAGGGAATCATCCACTGCCACCGGCGAGGCGGCGATGGCCATGAACAACTGGACCGGAGCCATCGAAGGTACCCTGATGAAGCAGGAGTATCTGGCGAAGAAAGCCGATTTCGAACTGGCCAAGTACCGGCTCCGCGACGGAGAGATCACCCAAGCCGAATTCGATGAGCGCGAGGCGACATTCCGCAAGGCCGAGGCCGACTTCAAGGAATTCTGGGGCAGCTTCGGAATCAGCGATTAGGTGGATAGCGCCTCCGACTCTCGACAGTATCCCCTGCCCATCATGGGGGAACAATCGCCCGTAGAGGACTCGGCGGAGGGATGACCCGGATGGCGCGGGAGAAATACAGGTTCCGTATGTACGAAAGTCTGGCGAAGGCGGCGCGGACCATTCTCGACAAGGCCCAGGGGGCGGCTGGCGAAGGGGCACCTAACGCCCCTCTTCGCCCTCCGGAGGCAGTGTCAATGTCTGAGCCGTCTCGTCTTTCCGACGACGATCCGGCGGATATCCAGGATCTTATCGGTCGTATACGCGAACTCGTGAAAGACACATACGGCGATTCGTACGACGCTTGCCCCATAGGTTCAACGAGTGCGGGACTGGCCCTCTGCCGGGCGATAGCCGTACCCGACAGGACGATCCGGGAGCACAAAGGAAGGCTGAGGGCATCCGGCGTGGCCGTCGTCCCTCGCCAGAAGCCGTCGGAGCTCTTTGCGGAGTCTCGCCCCCTGCCGCCCAAGTACAGCCTGCTGCCTGAGTTCCGCTCCCACGGTAATGCCGATGCCGCCTCGTCCGACCTTGCTGCCGCGGTTGTGCCGCTTGTGGGCGCGTCGTATTCATATCACGGCATCGTGCCGGGACCGGTGGCGATGGTGGCCAAAGCCCAAGCGGAGCCATCGCTCGAAGCCGTGGCTGCCACGGCCGAAGCGTGCCTCCCCCATCTGGCGGCGATTTTCGCCTTAGGTACCTCCGTGCCGGGATGCGGCTTCACCGAAGCCAATGACGACGGACTGCCTGAGCTTCACGTGGGTTTGGGGGAGATGGCAGCCGAGTACGACGTGCCCTTTATAATAGACAACAGCCCCGGGATCCCGTTTCTCGGCCCTGACCTCGGCAAAGCCATGATATCTGCCGCCGTCTTCGGACCGTTCGGCCCCGGAGGTCCCGGGTTGGTGATCGGAGTTGAGGAGCTTGTCCTCCCCATCCTCCAACTGGCCGGAGCCGCAGGCCATAGGGCCGGAAAAGCGACTTCCGGAATGCATGTGGCCCCACCCGTCCTCCCCGGTAAGGACACCCTGCGGGACATGCTGGGCCTTATGAACGAAACCCGGCACAATCCCGAGCGCTTCGGGAGAGTCGTGGACAGGATATACGACATCGCCACCTCCGAGTTCGCCCATCTCAACGATGATTTCAAGAGAGCCCTCCGGTTCATGAAGAACTACGCCACGCTCTCGGTAGAGATAAACTACGAGGACACCTGGAATGACTCCATGGGCTTCCCCGTGTTCTCTGCAGAGGACGCGGCGGCGGGGACTCACCTTCTGCGCGAAGGCCTGAAGAGGATGGGAGTCACAAGCATCTCGGTAGTTGACGCCGGAATCGTGATCGGCATCCCCAGGCACACCCTCAAGCAGGCACTTGACCTTCCTCTAGACCCGGAACGGCTGAGGAAAGAAGTACAAGACTTGGTGTCCTTGGTGAAGATCATCGGCGAAGCGGCCGGGTATCCCGTATAGATGAGAGCCGGCGTAGCGCATGGTGGAAGGCAGCCCTACCGGCCGGTCCTACCTGCCGCCAAGGCCAACACAGTCCTCAGAAGGACCTGCGCCCCGTTTCCGCAATGCTCCTTGGATGTCCACTCCTCCGGGCTATGGCTAATACCTCCCCGGCTGGGGACGAAGATCATGCCCGAAGGAACCTTGTTCCCAAAGGTCATGGCATCGTGTCCGGCGCCTGAAGGCATCCTGCGGGTGGATAGACCCAACGCCGCGGCTTCACGCTCGATTATGTCCTGAATCTCCGGCGCCATCCCGGCACCGGCGGTCGATGCTACCCTGCTCATCTCAACCCGGAGCCCGCGGGACGAGGCTATCTCAGAAGCCTTGTTCCTAAGCGACTCAACCACGCGCGAGGCTACTTCGTCATCAAGATCGCGGACTTCGATGCTAATCTCCGCTTCACCAGGGATGATATTCCTTCCACCCGGTGAAACTCTGATCTGTCCGGAAGTGCCTACCGTGATGGGAGAACCAACCTCGCGGACGACCTTAGGTACACTAAGGACAAGCTCCGCCGCGCCGAGCAACGCGTCTTTCCGGTGCCCCATAGGGGTGGTACCGGCATGGTTCGGTACTCCTTTGAAGGTGACGTAGAACAACTTGATGCAGACAATCCCCTGAACAACCCCAATGTCCTCGCCGGAAGCGTCCAACACTCCGCCTTGCTCCACATGAAGCTCGAGGTACGCCCGCAAATGAGCGGGGTCAAGGGACGGACCTCCCTCTACTCCGTGGCCGAGACCTGCCTCTTTGAGTACCGGACTCACTTTCATCCACTCGTCGTCGGAAATGCCTTCCAACAGGACTCTAGAGCCGAACGTCCCCGGACCCAGTCGAGCCCCTTCCTCGTTGGAAAAGGCGGCCACGTCGACGGCAAACGGAAGTCGCACGCCTGACTCTTTGAGGGTCCTGAGACACTCCAGACCGGCCAAAACGCCTAGAGCTCCGTCGAACATCCCGCCTTCCGGCACTGTGTCCACGTGAGAACCTATCATTAGGACCGGTGCGGCTCCGGGCGAACGCTCGCCCAGATCCCCCTCCTGAACTCCTCCCAACCGGCCGAAGACGTTGCCGTAAGAATCCATCCGCGCGGGGATCCCTGCCGCCTCAAACCTTCGGAGGAGCCACTGCCGCGCTTCCATATCCTGAGGGCTGAAAGCCAATCGAGAGATCCCCCTGTCGCCGCGGCCTATCTCGGAGAGGCGGTGGAGATCATCCCACAGCCGGTCGACGTTAACCCGGAGTGTGCGGGGGTCTGGTTCACGATCAGTTGGCTGGGTCAATTCAATCCCTCCTCGCCGGCTCTGGAAGGGCAAAGCCGGTTACATGTTGCGTCAACCGCCCAGAAAATCAAGGCATGCCTGAACGAAGATGGCGGAACCCAAGTGGAGGACATCCTCGTCGATGTCAAACTTGGGGTGATGATTCGGATACACGATGCCCTTGGCCTCGCTGGAACTTCCGATGGCGAAGAACGTCCCGGGGACTTTATCGAGATAGTAGGACATGTCCTCGGCGCCCATGGTCTGGCCCGCGACTACGATGTTCTCTGCCCCGACAACCTTGGCTGCGGACATCTTCACCCTTTCCGTGATCTCGGCGTCGTTCACGAGCGGCGGATAGCCGAAGTGATACTGTACGGTGGCTTCAGCCCTCATGCCGGAGGCCATGCTTTCGGCGATCTCTTTGATCCGCCGGGACACAAAGGGACCCAAGTCCTTGTTCATATACCGGACGGTGCCTTTCATCACACATTTATCGGGGATAATGTTGTTGGCCGAGCCGGCCTCAATCACGCCAACGGTGACAACGGCAGGCTCGGTCGGGTTGATCTCGCGGGAGACTATAGTCTGTAAAGCCACCACGATGTGCGAGGCGACCACCACCGGGTCAACCGACGTATGAGGGGCAGCCCCGTGGCCGCCCATACCCTGCACGAGCACATCAAACCGGTCGGTCGCGGCCATCAGAGGTCCTGCCCGGAACCCTACTTTGCCGTGTGCCACGTTCCACAAGCTGCCGAGATGAGCCCCGACTATGGCTTGAGGACGCGGATCCTCCAAGGCACGGTCATCAATCATAGGCCGTGCGCCGCCGGGGCCCTCTTCTCCAGGCTGGAAGATGAATTTCACGTTCCCCTTGAGACTATTCCTCATGCCGGACAAGATCTTGGCCGCCCCCAGCAGCATGGCTACGTGACCGTCGTGTCCGCAGGCATGCATAAGGCCCGGCACCTCGGAAGCGTACGGGTGACCGGTCTCCTCTTGCACGGGCAAGGCGTCCATATCGGCTCTCAGGGCGATGGTGCGGGCCCGGCCGCCTGAATCCTCTTGACCAGGGGACCCTTCTCCTCGAAGGAGTCCCACCACTCCATGCCCTCCAACTCCCTCCCGCACCTCGATGCCCATTTCCTTTAGGGCAGACGATACCAGCGCGGCAGTCCTAGTCGTTTCCAGCCCGATCTCCGGATGTCGATGGATCTCTCTTCTCCAAGCGATGATCTGGTTCTCTATGGTCTTGGCAGCTTCACGCACGGTATCTCTTCCCCCTATATATCCAGTTCAATATGCCGTGCCGCGGGCCACATGCTTCGTCCTACACCTCAAGTTCGGCATAACGTTTCTCGGCCCACGAAAACGCGATCTTCACGAGGATGACGGCGGACGAAAGTAGAGAAGCGGCAGCTATCATGTATACGGCATTCACGGACAGGCCCGACGACAGCATCACTTTCACGGCAAAGCCGAGCGCAGCCAAGTACGCCCCGGCGAACAACATGGCTATGAGCGTCCCGAAGTTGCCCTTCATTGCCTGATGAGGGTCTTCCCAGGTCAGTTTGGGCTTGTACAGGTCATTCATCATGGCTATCGCCGTGACCGGCACCGAAACCAGAATCCCCAGGGCCGCGATAAGGCCGAGATGCAAGGCGTCGACCTTGAGGATCAGAGCGCAACTTGCCAGCAGGATGATAAGCTGCAACATCGCAAAGCCCAGACTGTAGCCCATCTTCCCCTTGAACTGGTCTCGGGGCGACACCGGGATCATCTTGCTGGCCCAAAACGCCCGTCCTTCGCGGGAAATCGCCGTTGACGCCACCTGGTTGCCTGCGACAATAAGCCCGTGGATCGCGACGATGACGAGAGTCATGATATCCAGCGCGTATCCCGTCGCCCCGCCTACAAGATAAGGGATCTGGCCCTGGCTGGTGACGGCGCTCAGGGTGATGATCATCGGAAACACCACAAGGTTGATGAGCACGGTAAGCAGGAAGTTCGGAGTCCTCACAAGCATATAGTGGTCGCGGAGCGCCACGGCGAACGAAGGTCGCCTCGCCCGGAAGGCCGACGAAACGGCGGCGGCATGATCCCGGGAAGTACCGGCAACTCCGACCTCCCCGGCCTCATCTCCACCCGAAGGGGCGCCTTGACGCCGAAAGAGACCGGGACGCCTCCCGACCGCGGCGCGTGAAGAGGCGACATCCGTGGTGTACCCTCCGAGGAACCACTTCTGAGAGACGGCGGCTATGCCGCCCAGAACGCCAAAGGACACCCCGCAGAACAAGAGCATTCCACCAAGCCTCTCAAGAGGCGTGTCAGATGTAAGCGCCCGGGCCGCCCACTTGAGGGGCGGGTAATACCCTGCGGCAGCCTGGAGCAGGCCGTTCCGCTCCATAAGCATCCTCATGGCCTCCTCGGGCCCCTTGACCGCCATTGTCGAGTTCAGGTAGTTGAGCCCCATGATGACGGTGAAGAAGACGAGGCCCAAGACGACGCGGAACATATCCCGTTTCCGGGAACCCCTGGTGAACCGCATGATGAGGACTGTGGCCAAGAGAGACAGAGCAAGGGGTATGGCCGGAATCGCGAGTTCAATGAGGACCGTATACAACCAAAACTCAGGTACGGCGATCTGAACGCCCAGGGCAACCAGGAATGGACCCGTAATGAGCAACCCAATGAGGAGCTCGGCGACATAAGCCACAGTCATCTTGGACAGCATGATCTGCCACGGAGCCAGCGGCATGGCCAGAAGGGTCTCAATGTCGTTGGCGTAGTAGAGAACCGACATGACCGAGCTCACTCCGAGGAAGAACACAAGGAATTGACCTGCGGCCACGGCCAGTACGGCCGGAAGCCCCGGCTGGTTGATGGCGATGGACTGAGCCGCTATTGCCTTGGCCAGAGTGTAGATCTGGCCCACCAACGGGACAAAGGCCAGGGCGATAAGGAGGAAGTAGATATAAGCGTACCTGTCTTTCTTGCCGAGCCCCAGTTTTTCGGCCATTCCCTTGGTGCCATAGGCCATCTTCATCTGTGTCCAGACAAGGGATCCGAAGGGGGACTTCATCTTCGCCCCGCCCAATCGTGAAATCGCGGTTCTAGTCATTGGCTTCACCCTCCATCCCGGCTGTGTCTACTTGGCAAGTGAGGCCAATTGGTCTTCGGGAAGTTTCGCCTCGGTGATCTTCAGGAAGATCTCTTCCAGAGTCTTGTCACCTTCCTGGGCGAACAAATTGCGGATTTCATCGGTCGTCCCTACGGCGATGAGCTTTCCCTTGTTGATGATCCCCAGCCTATCGCAAAGCCTTTCGGCTACTTCCATGACGTGGGTGGAGAAGAAGACCGATCCGCCTTCACGGACGTGGGCACGCATGAGTTCCTTCAAGAGAAAGGATGAACGGGGATCGAGGCCCATCATCGGCTCATCGAGTATCCAAAACCTCGGCCGGTGGAGAAGGGAACCGATCAGGGCGATCTTCTGCCGCATACCTCTCGAGTAGCTCCCGATGGGATCCGCCGCGGCCTTTGTCATCTCGAACGTCTCAAGGAGAGGGAGCGCCCTATTCCGCCGCTCCTCGGTGGAAACTCCGTAGACGTCACCCATGAAGTTCAGATACTCCACTCCGGTCAGTTTGTCCCAGAGAGCCGCCTCATCCGGCAAGTACCCGGTCATGAGCTTGGCCCGGACGGGCTCACCGGCAAGACTCACCCCGCCTATCTCGATCTGGCCCTCGTCGGGCTTGAGGACGCCGACTACCATCTTGATGGTAGTCGTCTTGCCTGCGCCGTTTGGGCCTAGAAAGCCGAAGATCTCTCCCGGGCGGACGTGAAGGTCAAGTTTGTCGACGGCCTTGACTCCGGAACCGTAGGACTTGGACACACCGCTGAGCTTTAGCATGGCAGAACTCCTTCCTGGTTGGGACGCTCACCTCTTGAGCGCAGTCTCAAGCCCGCGCGCGTAAGCTCCTGCAATCTCAGCTATCGGAACCTCCAGCACACGCTGTCCTCCACATGTTTCCACAGCCACGACCGATTCGTCAACACGCCCTATGACCGACAAGGGCACGCCGTGGCGCCGGCACAGAGCGGCCACCTGCTCGTCGACGTCCTCAGGGAATGAGACCACTACGGCCGTATTGGACTCGCCGAAGAGCATGGCGTCAGCCCGGACGTCTTCCCTGCCGCCGCAGCCCAAGGCCTTGGGTGAAACGACGCACCCCGTGGCGCCATCTTCGGCGTGGATGCATGATTCGGCCAGCGCGACCAGAAGCCCGCCCTCAGACAGGTCTTGGGCCGAGCCGAACAGCCCGTCACGCGCACCTTCCGTCAAGACTTCGATGATGCCCCGGGCAAGGTTCAGATCGGGCTCCCGCGGGTCGCCGGCCACCATTCCGTGCACCACTTCCAGGTACTCGCTGCCCGATAGAGACCTTGTGTCTCCCCACACCTTTCCCAAGACCGCCACCACGTCGCCTGACCGTTTGAAGCCGGGGGTGATGCGCTTCTCGATATCTTCGCACAGCCCGAGCATCCCAACTATAGGAGTCGGGTAGACGGCTTCGCCCTCGGTCTCGTTGTAGAGGCTTACGTTGCCTCCGGTGACGGGGGTGTCCAGAGCCTGACAGGCTTCTGCCATGCCCTGAACGGCCTCCTTGAGTTGCCAGTAGATTTCCGGGTTCTCAGGGCTGCCGAAGTTCAAGCAGTTGGTGATCGCCAAGGGCTTAGCGCCGGTGACGGCCACGTTCAAGGCCGCCTCCGTAACCGCCCAGGCGGCACCGCCCTTCGGATTAAGATACACAAGGCGCCCGTTGCAGTCAGTGGTGAAGACCAGCCCCTTCTTGGTGCCCTTGACCCTCACGACCGCCGCCCCTTGACCCGGACCTTCGACAGTGTCGGTGCGGACCATATGATCGTATTGCCTGAAGATAGGCTCTTTCGAAGCTATGTTGGGAGATCCCAGCAACTTAAGCAGGATGTCCTTCATCTCAGGAAACTCAGGAGCCCTCACGCTTCCGGAATCGAGCTCCCTGGTCTCCCGGAGATACTCAGGCTCACGGGCCTCCGGTGTATACTCGGGCGAGCCCATTGCCAAGAGGGAAACCGGGATCGATGCCTCTTCGACTCCGTCGTGGAAGACTTGCAGCTTTCCGCTGTCAGTCACACGCCCGATTTCGGCTACGTTGAGCCCCCACTTCGCGCCGATACTCTTCACTTCGTGGACCTTTTGGGGACTTACGATGAGCAGCATGCGCTCTTGGCTCTCTGAGAGCATCACTTCATACGCGTTCATGCCTTCTTCACGCATGGGGACCTTGCCCACGTCTATGACCAGACCGGTACCCGCCCGCGCCGCCGTCTCGGCGCATGAAGAAGTGATGCCGGCCGCGCCCATATCCTGGATGCCCACTACCGCGCCTCTGGCCATCATCTCCAGACAGGCCTCTATGAGGAGTTTCTCCATGAACGGGTCGCCCACTTGAACGTTTGGCCGCTTGGATTCGCTGTCCTCATCCAGCACGTCGGAAGCGAAGGTGCAGCCGTGGATGCCGTCGCGTCCGGTGGAATGACCGACAACCATGACCACATTTCCCACTCCGTAAGCCTGTCCCTTATGCAGGTCTTCATGTTTCATGATGCCGCCGCAAAAGACATTCACTAGAGGATTCAAGGCGTAGGGTCTTGCGAAGAAAACCTCGCCGCCCACGGTGGGGATCCCCAGACAGTTGCCGTAGCCTGCGATGCCCGAGACCACGCCTCCGAACAGGAATCTTGACCTGGGGTCGTCCGGAGGGCCGAAGCGCAGTGAGTCAAGGAGCACTACCGGCCGGGCGCCCATGGCAAGGATGTCGCGGACGATGCCGCCGATGCCGGTGGCCGCCCCCTGGTAAGGCTCGACGGCGCTGGGGTGGTTGTGGGACTCGATCTTGAACGCGCAGGCCAGATTATCGCCTATATCAACAACTCCGGCGTTCTCCCCGGGTCCGACGAGCACGCGAGCCCCTTTGGTCGGAAGGGTTCTCAGCAGATGCTTGGAGTGCTTGTATGCGCAGTGCTCGGACCAGAGCACGGCGAACATACCCAGTTCTGTGTAGTTTGGCTCGCGTCCGAGCCGTTCCTTGATCAGCTCATACTCCTTATCCTTTAGCCCCATCTCGCGCCAGGACGCCGTTTCGGGAATACCTGTCATGTCATCCAGCTCCTTTTCTTCAACGAGACGCCAGCGCGCCCGACTCGAGGCTCTTGATCATGGAGAGGAAGACTCGTCTGCCGTCCTCGCCACCCAAGATCGACTCGGCGCACCGCTCCGGATGGGGCATAAGCCCCAGGACGTTGCCCTTCTCGTTGATGATCCCGGCGATGTTGCGCGCGGCGCCGTTTGGGTTCGCTTCCCGCGTAGGACGGCCGGAGCCGTCGACGTACCTCAGGACTACCCGCCCGGTGCGCTCCAATTCGTCGAGGACGTCCGGTTCTGCGTAGTAATTGCCTTCGCCGTGGGCTATGGGGAACCGGATCACCTCTCCCGGATCGTAAAGGAGAGTGAAAGGTGTCTTGTTGTTCTCCACTTTCAGGTTTACCCACTGGCACCGGAACTCAAGGACATCGTTGGCGAGCATGGCGCCCGGCAAGAGCCCTGCCTCCAAGAGGACCTGGAACCCGTTACAGATGCCGATCACAAGTCTGCCCTTCTCCACAAATCCGTACAAGGACTCCATGACGGGCGAAAACCTCGCCAGCGCGCCGCACCGCAGGTAGTCGCCGTAGGAAAAGCCGCCCGGGAGCACAATAGCGTCAAAACCTGAAAGGTCGGTCGTCGTGTGCCATACATGCTCGCACTGAACGCCTGCGACATCCTTTATCGCGTGGTAGGCATCGGTATCACAGTTGGATCCGGGAAAGACGACTACGCCGAATCTCATCGGTCAGCACCAGCCTTCTCCTCTTCCACATCGATGCGGTAGGCTTCCGTCACCGGATTGGCAAGGAGCTTCCCGGCCATCTCCTCAAGCATTTTCCCGGCCTCTTCCACACCCTGGGCCTCTAGACTTATCACGATGCTCTTGCCGATCCTTACCTTTTCGACTTCCCGAAACCCCATTGTCTCCAATGACCCCTTGACCGCGGCCCCCTGCGGGTCGAAAATCCCTTCCTTAAGCCAGATGGTGACTGTTCCTCTGAACTTCATTTGACGGTACCCCCTCTTCTCGCCTCGACTCCTTGTCTCCATGACTCCTCGTGCTACCCTGTTCTTTTCGCTGTTTCAGATGATAAGGCCCAACCGGTTGAAGATGAAATCCACGGACCTGAGCGCCCGCGATAGGCTGAAACACTCGAGAATCCGTTCTCGTCCTACCATCTCCAGGATTTCCTCGTCGCCGGTGACTCGCTCGTAGAAAGTGGGCGGGCCATCCCAGGCGGCCATGGCGTGGCGCTGTACGACCGCGTAGGCGTCCTCGCGCTTCATGCCCGACTGGACAAGGGCCAGGAGGACCTCCTCAGAGAAGATGAGCCCTCCGGTCATGTTCAGGTTTTCTAGCATCCTTTCGGGATAAACCCTCATGTCCCGAAGGATGCCTGTCATCCTGTGCACCATGTAATCCAGGAGGGTTGTGGCGTCGGGGAGGATGATGCGTTCCACCGACGAGTTGGATATGTCCCGCTCGTGCCACAGAAGGTTGTTCTCAAGGGCGGCGTGGGCATACCCGCGCATCAGCCTGGCCATGCCGGAGATCTGCTCCAGTCCTACTGGGTTCTTCTTGTGGGGCATGGCCGAAGACCCTTTCTGCCCGGGGCGGAAATGTTCCTCGATCTCCCTGACCTCCGTCCTTGCCAATCCCCTGAGGTCGTAGGCGATCTTCTCCAGTGTCCCCGCTACTACCGCGAGAGTGGAGATGCACCAAGCGTGCCTGTCTCTCTGGACTATCTGGTTGGAGATGGCCGCGGGCGAAAGGTCCAGCCTCTTGCACACATACCTTTCGACGAACGGGTCGACGTGAGCGTAGGTGCCGACCGCGCCGGACAGCTTACCCACCGATATGTCTGCCATGGCGTTCTGGACCCGCTCCCGGTTCCTTTTCATCTCTTCATACCAGAGAGCGACCACGAGCCCAAATGTCACCGGTTCTGCGTGCACTCCGTGGGTGCGCCCGACGCAGGGAGTGTCCTTGTACCCGAGCGCCAACTGGGCGAGGACCCGGAGCATCTCGTCTATCCCTCCGAGGATCGTCTTGAGGGCCTCTCGCAAGAGCGACGACAGGGCAGTGTCCACCACGTCATACGAAGTCAGGCCGTAATGGATGTACTTCCCCTCTTCGCCCACCGTCTCCGCCACCTGGCTTACGAAAGCGATGACATCGTGCCTCACCTGGGCTTCAATCTCGTCAATCCTCGACGGGTCCACCTTGGCTTTGGCCCTTACCGCCGCGGCCGTCCCCTTGGGAATCGCGCCCAAGGTCTCCCAAGCTTCGAGCGCCAGGATCTCGACTTCCAGCCAGCGACCGTACTTGTTCTCCCGGCTCCAGATCTTCTCCATAGGTGCCCGGGTGTAACGGAGTATCAAGACCGCCTCCCCCTCTCCTGTCTCATACTGATGGCTTACAGGCGATTACTCCCACTCAATTGTTGACGGGGGCTTGGAAGTAATGTCCAGGACCACCCGGTTAACGTCGCTGACCTCGCTTGTTATGCGGGCCGACACCCTTTCCAGGACGTCACAGGGCAGCCTGGCCCACTCTGCCGTCATGGCGTCTTCCGAGTGTACCGCCCGGATGGCGATCACGTGGCCGTATGTGCGTTGGTCTCCCGTCATGCCGACCGTGCGCACATTGGGGAGCACACAGAAGCACTGCCAGAGCCTGTCATACCATCCCGCCCGGCGTATCTCCTCGTCTAGAACAGCCTGGGCCTTCCTCACCACGTCGATCCTGTCGCGGGTGACCTCGCCCAGGACCCTAACCGCAAGGCCGGGCCCCGGGAAGGGGTGCCTGCCGAGGAACTCGTCCGAGAGCCCCATCTCCTTGCCGGCGAGCCTGACCTCGTCTTTGAAAAGCTCGCGGACGGGTTCCAGGAGCTTCAGGTTCATACGCTCGGGAAGGCCTCCCACATTGTGGTGGCTCTTTATCACCTTGCGGGTCCTGGAGCCCGACTCGATGACGTCGGGGTAGATGGTCCCCTGCAGAAGGTACTCTACGCCGTCAAGGTGCCTGGCTTCTTCCTCGAAGATCCGGATAAACTCTTCCCCGATGATCTTGCGCTTGCGCTCAGGATCTGAAACTCCCGAGAGCCTATCCAGAAACCGGTCTTGGGCATCCACCAGCTTGACGCGGACTCCCAGCCTTGACATGGCTTCCACCACATAAGCGGCTTCGCCCTGTCTCATGAGGCCGTGGTCGACCAAGATGGGATGCAGGTGGTCTCCTATGGCCTTGTGCACCAACGCTGCGCATACGGTGGAATCCACCCCTCCTGAGACACCTGCTACCACGTGAGCGTTACCTACCCGCTCTCGAATGTCTTTCACGGTATTTTCCACAAACCGCTCCATGGTCCAGTCGGGCGCGAGTCCCGCGACCCCGAACAGGAAGTTGGCGATCAGTTCCTTCCCAAGGGAGGTGTCAGTGACCTCCGGGTGAAACTCCACCCCGTACAGTCTCCTGGACAGGTCAGCCATTGCCGCCACAGGCGTGTCCCCGGTCGACCCCGTGACGGAGAAACCTTCGGGCACTTGGTCCACGATGTCGCCGTGGCCCATCCACACTCGGGTCTCCGCCGGAAAGCCCTCAAATATGCCGTCTCTCGACGCGACACGGAGGACTGCAGGACCGTACTCCCTGGTCCTGCCGGCACCTCTGGCTGCCACAACTCTTCCGCCCAAGACCTTTGCCATGGCCTGCATGCCGTATGAGATACCCAAGACAGGGCATCCGAGCTCAAAGACCGCCCGGTCCGGCAGCACGGCGCCATCCTCGTAGACGCTGTCAGGTCCCCCCGACAAGATGACGGCGCCCGGAATATCGGCACCCGCCGGGTCCACGGCGGATCTTATCTCGCTGACCGAAGCGTCGCCGGAGATCACCTGGCAATAGACCTTTTGCTCTCGGATTCTCCTGGCGATGAGTTGGGTATACTGGGCTCCAAAATCGAGGATAACCACTTGGTTTCTCAAATCCCACACCTCTCTTTCATAGAAGGTGCCCTGCATCTACATTATGGTTTCCTGCCATACCGGGTTAAATTGTGTACACATTTATGACACTTTGCCCGGCGCACAACAATTCCAAGGAAACTCTATCACTGGGCCATGAAACATTCAATGACTGTCTGGATCCATCCTCATGTCCGACGGACTTGACCGGCGGCGTCGGAGGATGACGGCACACGTGTGAAGAAACAAGAGGCGGGAGGGTGAGGAATTGAAAAAGCACAAGCGCCCGGTCACATCCCGTGACCTCTGGTCCCTACGGTTCACAGGTGATCCGGAGCTGTCTCCTTCCGGAAGAGAGCTCGTCTGGGTCGAGACTTGGATTAACGCGAAGAAGAATCACTATGAATCGGCCATCTACATTTCAAGGAGAGACAAGGCCGGCGTGTTCGGGACTCCAACCCGGCTCACCTATGGGAAGAGACCGGACGGAGACGGAGCCATGGACCGCTCACCCAGGTTTTCGCCTGATGGTTCGCTCCTAGCCTTCACCTCCAACCGCTCGGGCAAGACCCAGCTCTGGCTTCTCGACATGAAAGAGGGAGGCGAGGCACGACAGCTCACGAACCTGGAGGACGGCCTTTCCCAGTTCGCCTGGTCGCCTGACGGAAAGCGCATCGCCTTCTGTTCGCGGGAACCCAAGCCCAAGAAAGAGACAAAACCCGGTGACATAGACACCTCGAAGGATGTCACCGTCATAACCCACCTCCGTTACAAAGCAAACGGCGTTCCCGGAACCGTCGATCCGCGCCCCGTCCATATTTACACCGTGGAGATCGCCACCGGCGTAGTCCGTCAGGTGACTTCAGGCGACTTCCACGACATGAGCCCCGCCTTCTCTCCCGATGGGAAAATGATAGCTTTCATATCCTCAAGAGAACCCGACAGGGAGCTCAGGATGGTGCCTGACCTGTGGGTGATCCCGTCAGACGGCGGGGAGGCGAAAAGGTATACCTTCGGAAAGGGCCCCATCCATTCCCCTGTCTACTCGCCCGATGGCAAATGGATCGCGATAGTGGGTCACCAGAAGGGTGAGGTGAGCACAGCGATCACGGAGGTCATGGTGATCCCCTCGGGAGGCGGTGAAGTCAAGCACCTTTGGGACATCGACCGGAGCATAGGTTCGGGGCTTGGGTCCGATTGCAGGTCCGACGCGGGTCGCTCGGGCCCCTACTGGTCCAGCGACAGCCGCGCCCTGTACTTCACACTGACCGACAAGCGCACTTCAGGGATCTACAAGACTTCCTTGGATAAGCCCCATGTTGAGCTGGTGGCCGGGGCGGTTCCCGGTAACATCAACTACTGCGGCAAGTTCCCGCCGGTCACCAACTCATTTGTCATGCGGGCCCTCGAAGACGGGAAACTTCTCTTTGGGATCAACTGCAACTCGCCGGTGAACCCGGGCGACATCTACGCAATCGAGATGCCCGGCGATATCTGCGGCCCGATCTCGGAGTCTTGCCCCCTGCAGCAGGTGACGGCGGTCAACGAGGATGTCTTGTCAGGCCTCTACCTCGTAACCCCCGAACCCTTCACCTTCCGTTCAACCGACGGCCTCGAGCTGGACGGGTGGATGATGAAGCCGGCAGGCTTCGAGGAGGGCAACAAGTACCCCGCCATCATCCAGATCCACGGCGGGCCCCATTCGGCCTACGGCGAGGCCTTCTTCCATGAGTTCCAGCTCCTGTGTTCCAGGGGGTTCGGCGTCTTCTACTGCAACCCGCGGGGGAGCTCGGGCTACGGAAAGAAGTTCGCCGACGGCGTCATAGGGGACTGGGGCGGGATGGATTACCAGGACATCATGTCCCTCAAACACTACGCCGACAAAGTGCCTTGGGTTGACAGCGGGAAGATGGGCGTCATTGGAGGCAGCTACGGCGGATACATGACCAACTGGATAGTCGGTCACACCGACGAGTTCGCCGCGGCGGTGACTCTCCGCAGCATCTCCAACATGTACACAAAATACGGGGTATCTGATATCGGCTGGTTCGGCAACAAGAGGGGCTTCGGCGGCAGAGACCTCTGGGACAGCGAAGACTTCATCATGGAGCGGTCGCCCATAAGGTACGCTCCCAATGTCACCACCCCGCTCCTCATCATCCATTCGGAGCAGGATTACCGCTGCCCGCTGGAACAGGCCGAACAGTGGTACGTGGCCCTCAAGAGGCTGGGGAAGACTGTGGAGTTCGTCAAGTTCAGAGGAGAGAACCACGAACTATCCCGCTCGGGCAAACCCTGTAACAGGGTGGAAAGGCTGGACCACATCGTCAGGTGGTTTGAGAAATACCTGAAAGGGTAGGTCTAAGGAAAGCAGGCGGAGACTTCTCTCCCTTAACAACGAAAAGAGCAGGCAACCCGGTCCAGGTTGCCTGTTCTCTCTTCTCAATCCGGACCAGGAGCGGGAGTGCCTTGCGTCCCGGTTACTACTCCGGCGCTCGCCTTGGCCTGCGGTACCCTGTACCGGGTCACCTGGCCTCCACTGCCCGTCTCTTCTTGAACACATCAAGTATCCTTTCGACGCGCACGTCTTCGGGAACAGGATTCCGCGTTACGGGGTCCACTGCCACACAGGCGCCGTCCACTATGGCCGTCACGACTTCTCCGCAGGCGCTGGGATTGCCCTTCAGATGGGGAGCGTCCAAGAGCCCCAGTCCGATGGCGGTAGCCAAGGTGACCGGGTCAGTGAAAGGATCCGGTCCGACCTCCAGATAGCCGGCCCTCCTATCGACGGGGATCACTCCTGACAGCAAAAGACGGTGAACCTCGGCGATTCCATCCAGGAGGACCCGGGCATCCCTCATCAAAACGTCCCGCCTGGCCACAACGGAATCGTCTTGGGCCATATCAGGCATACCTTGCAGACAGGAGCGGATAGCACCCCTGGCGATCCGGCAACTCTCGATGACCTCTGCCGGGCCGGCAATGTGGTCGGCCTCACAGTAGCCCACGACGTGTAGAATGTGGGGCCTGAGCGCCATGGACACGGTCGTAGAAAGGGCCAGGTGCCCCTTGGCCTGGTCAAGGTCGATGGGGAAACTGGCCAATCCGGCTCTTACCTGGCGGTACACCCTGAAGTCTTCTCCGGCAAGGGAGTCTATGAGTCCGGCCTTGGCCAGCATCTTGCCCAGGTCCATAGCAGGGCTGGTGCCGGGAGGGGTGTTGAACATGAACTGGGCCACGTATTCGCCGACCCCGGCCTTCTTGGCGTTGTATGCAGCCAGGTAGGCAGCCGCTACCGCCACCACATCGGGAGCGTCTCTCAAGCTCCAATGGTGAGACTCGTTGACCTCTACGGGGATCCCCTTTGAGGCGTGCCAAGCCATGGCCTCTTGACCTTCGGCTATCGACCGGACGACGGATCTTGGACCCCGCCCGTCCAGAACGTTGTACCAGGTAAGAGGGATGGCAGCCCACGCATTCTTGATCGTCTCCGCCAAGAGGCGAGCGAAACGGATGACGTTGCGCGTCCCGCTGTAGCACCTCATTAGAGGATGGTTGCCCGTCCGGGAGGCCGCGTACAGCTTCTCAAAGTCTTCTCTAGACCGTATCGCCGTCCCGCCGGCTCCGTCCTGATCGTGGTCCATCTCCTCAGGGTGGAAGAACCTCTCCTGGGCGTTCTGATCGGGCCCCAGAGAGATCACGTCCAAGACGCCCGCCTCAGCGATCTGCCTGATACCTTCGGCCGTTCTCTCCACAGAAGGAAGCCCGAAGTGGTGCCTCAGAATCGGGTACGGCTCCTTCCACTGAATCCGCTGGCCTAGGGTGTCAGGATACCTGGGGATGTCCCGCAAGACAGGCTTTCCTCTCAGGTAAGCGATGATCTCGTCGATGTCTTCCTTCCCGGAAAAGACGGCGTCGAAACCTCCCTCTTCCTTGGCCACCTCCGCCACCGGAGGCGTCCCCCCAAAGAGGAGCAGCGGAGCCGCGTCCTTTGCACTGAGGGCGGACTTCAGTCTCCTTATGAGGTGCCTGGCGCCCTCAGGGTCCAGCCGGTACCCCACTGCCAGGTAATCCGGTCTCTTTCTCTTCGCCAGCGCGGCGAGCTCTTCCGGTGACACGGCGGTTCCGGCGAATTCGGTCGAGTACCCTTGACTCTCTGCCAGCCTCAAGAAGTTGAGCACTCCTGCCACATGCACGCAATCACCCATGGATGCGCCCAGGATGCTCTTGCCTCTCTTCGCCTCGAAACCCTTGCCCGTACGAGTCCCGGCCTTTGTACTCATCCCTGCCACACCTCCTGAACCACGTGTTCGGTCAGCTCCGAGCCGGCCATGCCGGTTATCCCCATGCTCGCGGCATTGCGGCCTTCGGCTATATAGTCTTCGCCCGTAAGGGCCGACGCCAAGTTCACGGCTGCCCGGATAGCAGGCGTCTTGACGCCGGCCACCTGGGCCAATGAGAGCATGGGAACGAGGCTGTAGGGCACGTCCTCGGTGATATAACGGCAATTGAGCGAAGTAGGAGCCGATATACCGTGGTAAGCCTTGTTGGCCTGGATGGCGTCGTACAGATTGTCGGCTCGAATGCCGTACGTCTCACGCAGCCAGTCCAGAGCCGACCTGACAGGCACATCCAGAGCGCCTGCTATACTTACTCTCTCGGCGTCGAGAGCCTCGAGTACCGATGCCACCCTTGGCGTGATACCGTCTGTGTAATGCTCAAACGGGACCGACGCGTCGATCCTGGCGGCGTTCAAGAGAGCCGGCACAGGATGGAACACGGCGCCCATATTGTCGAGGCTGGTGACCATGACGTTCTCAACCGGCACAAATTGAGGGAACGCCGGCCTCAAAGCCCTCACCACGTCAATGGTCCTCGTGGCAGGAAGAGCGGCTACGCTCACCGTCTTCTTGATGCCGAAGACATGTGAACGGGCGGCTCCCACAGTCCTGCTTGCATATACAAAGGTGTTTGCCTCGGCTACGGTTACCGAGGATGTGCACCCTTCCCTCCAAAGGGTGGCACGGAAGGCAAGGGCTCCTCCGGTCCTGCCGGGATTCAGCACGACAATCTGTCCATCGCTCAGATGGGGCGCCATGAGGCGCGCTACGGTCTCATGGCCGAAAGCAGGTACCGTCACCATTATCACGGATGCGCCTGCCACAGCGTCTCCTATGTCCGTTGTCACTTTGTTCGGGATGGCGGCTCCTCTGATCTCCCCTTCGAGGAATATGCCACCGCATGTCTCTATGTCATGAATCGGCTTCGCCGACCGGTTCCACAGGTTGACGACATATCCACGCATGGCCAGATATCCGGCCATTGCCGTGCCTCCGTTGCCTGCTCCTATGATGGTGAAGTCCGCTTTGTCCAGACCGGTGTCAATGTGCAGCTCTTCTGCCATTTGACTGCCCCCTTTCTCTTGTCTTCTTGGGCTCAATAAAATCCCTGGGTCTCACCGCAAATGTTTGTGGAAATCCACCGGCGCCTGTCGGGTCTCGGGTCAATCGTCTCCCGCCGCTCTCTTGATCGCTCCATCGACAAGGGTCTTCACGATCTCCGTGTACGAAATGCCGACCTCCGCCGCGATGCGTGGAAACTCACTGTAATCGGGCATCATGCCCGGTAGGGTGTTGACCTCAAGCACATAGGGGACCCCGTCACCGGTAAGGCGGATATCCACTCTCGCCGCGTCTCTGCACCCTACTGCCGAGGCCGCTCTCACGGCCATAGCCTGCAGAGAAGCCGCCAGATCTCCGGGGATGTCGGCCGGGCACCGGACGGTGACGTTGTCACGCGCCTTGACTCCGTAGGTGTACATGGTACCCTCTTTGAAAATGATTTCCTCAACAGGCAAGGCCTTGAGCCTGGGGTACCCCAAAAGAGCGACCGTGAATTCCCGACCGGAGATGAACTCCTCCACAAGGACCGGTGGCCCAAAGTCCCTTAGCACTTCGGATGCTACCCGGAGCGCTCCCGAGTGATCAGCAACCACACTGTCAGTCGTGATGCCTACGCTGGAACCCTCGGCCGCGGGTTTCACGATGACTGGAAACTTGAGTCCCTGAGTCAGACCGTCATTTAGGTCTCCTTCGCCAAAAGCCACCCGGAACGGTGGCGTCGGTACGCCCACGGTATTCATGACCATCTTGGCCAAATGCTTGTGCAGTCCGACGATGTGACCGTGAGCCGTCGGGCCGGTGAAAGGGATGTCAGTTAGTTCCAACATCGCCGCTACGTTCGCCTGGTCTCTTTTTGAGCGATACCCCGTAGCGAGATTCACCAGTACCTCCGGTTTCGTGCTCTCTATGTCCAAGAGCATGGACGGCCCTGCCTCGATGACGCTCACCTCATAGCTTAGCTCCTTAAGGCTCTTCACTACCGCGTCCCTTGTCCGGCTCGTCTGTTCACGGGCGTGAGGATCGTACCGGTTGAGCGGACAATCACCGGTGGGCGCCGTTATGACGCATACACGCATGGGCCTCTCCTCCTTGAAAACTCGAGGCAGTGGGTTCAAGGTATGCTGTCGCCTGAGCTTCACTGTTTGGACAAGCGGATACCGTGCCTCTGCGCGTCTCCGGCTGCAGGCATAGAGTGACCCCGCGCAGAGACTCACGGAGATCAGCAAAAGATCCCGGACACACCAAATGGCACGCAGTTACTGCCTTGGGGGAAGACGAGGGGGCGGGAATAGCCGCCGAACGTAGCCGTCTTCCTTCTCCACGCTTACGAGGTTAGCTGACGGGCTCGGGCCGAAAAGGTTTGGCCCTACGCTTTGCGATTAGCCCCTGAACGATTGGGTCCCCCGCTCTCCAAATCCAGGAGATTCAGCGATCAGGCGTACTACCCACTGCTAAACGTATGTCTTATCATATCCTGACCTTCCAGGGAATGTCAAGGCGGGCACGCCATCAGGCAGATATTTCCAAGCCTACTGGGCGCCGGCGGCATCCGCGGCTCGCCTGGAAGAGACACGGTCCTCACGATTCCAGTGCCGAAATGCGCGCCAGTATATGACGCTCGCCAGTACATAGAGGATGGCGGTAAAGAAGTAAGGCACTTCGTAGCTCCAGTTGGCCATGACGTACCCGGCCACGACGGCGCTGGCCGACCTGGTCACGTTGTCGGCTATGCGCATGAGGCTCGACATCTTGCCCCTCTTCTCCGCGTCTACGATCTCCATGGAAAAGCCTGAGGCCACCGGGTTGGACATATTCATGAGGGCCGAGCGCATGAACAGGGCAAATGAGACCAAGTATACGTTGGGCGGCAAGGCGATGAGGAGCAGGAACGGGATGGAAGCCAATTGAGTGCCAACCACCGTGGCAACCGTACCGTATCTCCTGGCCAGGATAGGAGCGATGAGACCCGCGACGGCGGTGGCGCCCTGGCTGAGAGACAGTATGAGGCCCACCAAGTCAGACTCGACACCCAATTTCCTGGTCAGGAACACGTTGAAATACGGGATCACCATCCCTGCCCCAAACCCAATGAGGACATTGTAGAACAGTAGGTTCCATACTGCCCGGCTGGAAGCGGTCTGGACAAGTTGTCGTATCTCATCTCCCGCCCCGCCTATGAGCTCAGCTGCGCCGGCTCTTGACTTCTTCTCCTCCTTCATCTTCAGGGTCGGAGTGACGCCCAGAAGGGTGACGAGGGAGAACAGAGCCAGCGAAAGCCTGTACGACCTGACCATCCCCAACGACCGGAGCTGTCGCGGAAGAAACCCACCCAAGAGGCTCCCTACCATGTTGACTCCCATGGACAACGAGAAGTTCACGCCGAAAAGCCGCCCTCTATCCTCGGAAGTGCTCGATTCGGCCAGGAGCGGCGCCCCCGATGTCACCTGGCAGGCCTCGGCGCAACCCAAAATGCACGAGAAGAGTATCATCAACCCCGAGGAAGAAGCGATCGCCATCCCCAAGTAGCCGATGGTGGTAAGGAAACCGGCCGTTACAAGCACCGGCCTGCGGCCCCTTCTATCCGAGAACATCCCGGCCGGCAGCGAGAAGATGGCCGCCGACAGCATCCGGGCCGAGAGGATCGTTCCCAGAACCGTTTCGCTGAAGCCCAGCGACAGTATGTAGAGGCCCTGTATCACGCCGAACGCGCCCCTGGCGAGGGCTCCCATGGAGACCGATTGAAGATATAAACTGGCATTACGCTGAAATCTCATGACATAAAAGATTACGACACCGAGAGCTCCTACCCCTCTCGAAGCTTCCTTTCACGTAGGCGTCTCAACAGTATTGAGACCGTTTCGATAACCTTACTGGGCAATCGCAGCCGATACACAGGAGAGCGCTGCGACCTTCGCGCTGAAGAAAAGAGGAGAGCAAATGAGGGTCGTTGCACTACATGACAAGTTAGCAGGCGAAAGCCTTGCCATGCCGGTTCACGGCGACGGCGGACGCCTCATGCTTGCCAGAGGAATGAAGCTCACCCCCGTGCTCATAGATGTCCTTCGCAGACGGGGCTATACGCGGGTCGCGCTGGAAGACAGCCTGACCGACGACATGGAGATCGACGAGTCCATTCAGGAAGAGACCCGCCAGATGACGATATCCGTGATGGACACGGTGATGAAAAATATCGTGCGCGGCACTCCCGGAGACGTGCGACCGATCAAGGACGCTATCGATGCCATAATCGCAGACCTAAGGGATAACCCCAAGGCCACCATCGGCCTCTACTCCCTTTGCGCCTTTGATGAGGAGACATACACCCACAGCATCAACGTATGCGTGCTCAGTCTGTCGGCCGCCGGAGTCCTGGGTTGGTCCGTCTCCCAGCTCAAAGACCTCGGGCTGGGCGCTCTGCTTCACGACGTAGGCAAAGTGCTTATCCCCAAGCACATCATAAACAAGCCGGCGCTCTTGACCGACGAAGAGTACGACCTGGTGAAGACCCATTCGATGAAAGGCTTCGAACTGCTCCAGCAGTGCTACAACATCGGGCCGGTCATCGCCCATTCGGCGCTGGACCATCACGAGAGGCTGGACGGTTCGGGATACCCCAGGCAGGTCAAAGGCGACAGCATCACCGACTTCGGGCGGATGGTTGCGGTGGCCGACGTGTACGAGGCTATGACGGCCGACAGGCCCCAGCGCCGTGCGGTCCTGCCTGAAGCGGTACAGGCGTTCCTTATGGAGAAGCGGGGGACTTTGTTTGACGGAGACATGGTTGAGGCCATGTTCAAGCGGGTCGCGCTGTATCCCACCGGCACCATCTTGTCGCTGTGGGGCGGATACGTCGGAGTTGTGGTAAAACAGGACCCGCGGGCGAATCACAGGCCCGTGGTCCGCATAGTCAGCGGCCCCGGCATACACCGGGCGACTGACATTGCTCTTTACGAACGCCCCGAGATGACGATCAACATGATCCTGGACGACTATCCTCCTGAAACCCGCAGGCTCATATCTGATATGGGCGATATCGCGGAGACGTCCGGACAGGGAGAAACCCCGTCCTCATGACTCCCTCCCTGGAGGCAGGCTGAACCCTCATTGGGAAAGGTGACCCGCCGCCTCACGTACACCGATCCGGTTTGACTGGCCGGAGTCCCGGCGGATCTCGACCACCGGGTGTACGCCAGACGGCGGGTTCTCAGGTCTTCGCAAGAAGCCTATCTAGGCTACTTCACCACGCCTAGCGACTTGCCTACTACCGTAAACTTATCGATTGCGTAGTCCAGGTCGCTTCTCTCATGGGCTGCCGACAACATGCAGCGGATACGGGCCTTACCCCTCGCCACCGTGGGATAAGTGATCGCCGAGGCGAATATGCCTTCATCGTACAGCCGCTTGGAAAACTCGCCCGTCACCTTTTCGTCGCCAAGCATGACGGGGGTAATGGGCGTTTCCGTCTTGCCGGTGTCGAATCCGGCCTTCTGGAGTCCCGCCCGGAAGTAAGCGGCGTTGTCCCAAAGTTTCTTGACGAGGGCGTCAGACTCGAGGAGTACATCCACCGCGGCAATGGCCGCCGCCGTGTCGGCGGGAGTGAGACCGGTGCTGAACAGGAACGGGCGGCCTCTCTGCTTGAGATACTCGATGAGCACCTTTTCGCCGGTGACGTACCCGCCCATCACACCGAACGCTTTGGAAAGCGTACCGACTTCCACCTCAACCCTACCCTCAAGCTTGAAGTGGTTGACGATACCACGGCCGCTGTCTCCCAGGACTCCCTCGCCGTGGGCGTCGTCCACCATCACCATGGCGCCGAACTCGTCGGCAACATCACAGATCTCGGGAAGGGGAGCGATGTCTCCGTCCATGCTGAAAACGCCGTCGGTGATGATCAGCATCCTACGGGCGTTCTCCTTGTTCTCCAGAATCTTGGCGCGGAGGTCACCTACATCGTTGTGCGCGTATCTCACGACCCGCGCCTTGGACAACCTGCACCCGTCAATGATGCTCGCGTGATTCAACTCGTCCGAAAAGATCACGTCTCCCTGGCCTGTGATGGTGGGGATAACCACCGTGTTTGCTGTGAAACCCGCTTGGACGACTATGCAGGCGGGAGCGTGCTTGAACTCGGCGAGCTTCTTCTCGAGGGCCAGGTGGATATCCTGGGTGCCCGAGATTGTCCTAACGGCGCCCGGCCCAACTCCGTACACGTCAATGGCCTTTTTCGCTGCCTCTTTAAGCGCGGGCATGTTGGCGAATCCCAGATAGTTGTTGGAGCAAAGGTTCAAGACCTTCTTCCCGTCAACTACAAACCATGCGCCCTGAGGCCCGGTGATGGAACGGATGTTGTTGTAGAGCCCGGACTCCCTGAGACTCTGAAGTTCGTCGGCCAGAAAGCTCAATTTGGACATTACTTCAACCCCTCCGGATAAAGGATAACCTTGCCCGAGTTCCCGCTAGTCATGAGGTCCATGCCCTGAGCGTAACCGGCAAGGTCCAGGCGGTGAGTGATGATTGGTTCCAGGTCCAGCTTGCCCGAACGCAGGAGCTCGCGGGTCATGGCCCATGTCTCCCACATCCGGCGGCCGGTGATCCCATGCAAGGCAACCCCACGCATGATGATGTCATCGGAAAAGTTCACGGTAAGCGGCTTGGACGGCAATCCCAAAAGCGCTACGCGACCGCCCGGTCTCACTACCTTCAGCATCTGGACATACACGGGCGCGGCCCCGGACATTTCCAGAACCACATCCGCTCCGACTCCTTTGGTGGCATCCATGATCGCCTGAACCGGGTCATCCTTCATGCTGTTTATCACCAGATCGGCTCCCATGTCGCGGGCCAGACCGAGTCTATACTCGTTGATGTCGGCCGCTGCCACGAACGTTCCGCCCACGGCTTTGGCTACTCCGATAGCCATGAGACCTATCGGACCGCATCCGAAGACCGCGAAAGACTTCCCGCGGGTCTCGCCCGACATGACGGTATGGACCGCGTTTCCCAGAGGTTCCTGAATCGACGCTACATCGGGCGGGATGCTTGGGTCGTTGTACCACAGGTTCTCCTCCGGTACAACGGCGTACTCGGCAAAGACGCCGTCTGTGTCTACTCCCAGGATCCGCGTGTCCTGGCACACATGCTTTTCTCCGAGCATGCACTGGATACAGAGGCCACAGACTACATGGGTTTCGGCAGACACGTAGTCACCCACCTTGGCCTTAAGGCAACCGCTGCCGAGTTCGACCACTTCGCCCGCGAATTCGTGGCCCATGATTCTCGGAGGTTTGATCCGGTTTTGGGACCACTCGTTCCAGATATAAATGTGGTGGTCGGTACCGCATATGGACGTTGCCTTGATCTTAACCAGGACTTCTCCCGGCCCCGGCTTCGGCACGGGGACATCCACCAACACAGCACCCGGAGCAGGATCTTTCTTGAGGACAGCTCTCAACCGATCATCCTCCCTCTCCTATACGACTACGCGCAGACCGTTTTCCCGTGAGATGATCTGCAAGCAACCGGGCGGCAGCTTTTTGCATGCTCGTTTTCTACACCTGGACGCCCGACTCCTTCGGATACCGTTCCGTGCTACACACAGGTCTAGCCGGAGGTCTTCCGGATGATCCGTCCACCCCACCCAACTGCCCAGATTCTGCCATCTCCGTCTCTTAAGAACCTAACCTCTGAGTCTTGCCCGTTCAAATGAAGGGTCCCCAAGTCCTCGCTGTCTCGCTTCACCTCATACTCCTTCTTGTCTACGGTGGCGACCAGCGAGCCATCCTTGACCGAAAGTTTGAGAGTGACTCCCTCACCGGACTTGAATGTACCGGCGTACTCTGCCACATCCTCAGGCGGCCAGGCTTCCTTCTTGTAGACGCTCCTTGGAGTCTCCACCGGCAGCCCCAAGAGAAGGTTTACGGCTGCCAGCCAGGCCCTGGATGATGGAGTCCCGGTCAAGTTCGAGAGCACCGCTACCCCAAGCCCTTTTTCCGGTATGAACCCGATATTCGACGCGACGCCTCTCAGGCTGCCGCTGTGTTCGATCAAAGTAACGCCGTGGTAGTCATCCAGGCGGGTGAAGCCGTAACAGTACTTCCGGTCGCGAGAGTACGGCGCGTGAGGATGAATCATCCTTTCGATTCCGTCCGGCGACAAGATCTGCTTGCCGTTCCAGCTACCTTTCCCAAGGTACATCCGGAGGTAATTGGCGAGATCAAGGACGGTCGACTTGAGCCAACCGCATGCAGTGAACGGAGGCGCTACCTGCCAATGACGCTTATGCTTCACCTCTTCTCCGTCCTTGATGTAGAGAGAAGTGACATTGTCAAACCCTTGAAGGTCAGAGAGGTCGTACATGCTTCTCCCCATCTCGAGAGGTGCCAGCACGTTCTCCTCCATGTAGTCCTCGAACCTCCGGCCGCTCACCTTCTCGATAATGGCTCCCAAGAGGCCGTAGCAGTCGTTGGAGTAGCTCACGTATTGGCCCGGTTCTCCCAGGACCTTGTAGTCGCCGGTCCGGATATATCCTATGAGCTGATCGAAATCATCAATCCTCGGGAATGACTTCTCGCGGGGCTCTCCTTTCCCGGAAACCTTCGACTCGTGCGCCTCGCCGGGTTGTTCGCTTTGCTTCTCCCCGTGCGTCTCAGGTGAGGCGTCCAGGCCGGGCCTTTGCGCCTCTACGCTCTCTTCGGGATCTTTCGGAGTGTTACCCCGTATTGAGTAGTTGAGCGCCGGCAAGGGAGGCATGCCGGCCGCGTGAGTCATCAGGTGATGGATAGTGACTCGACCACCGCCTCCTCCCGGCAAGTCGAAAGCAGGAAGGTACTTCTGTACGGGGTCGTCGGGAGAAAGCTTTCCCGCCAGAGCCAGCTGCATAATGGCAAGGCACGTAAAGGATTTGGACACTGACGCCACGCCGAAGATGGTCTCAGGCGTCACTGCCGCGCCCGTATCCCGGTCCCTCACGCCGAATCCGCGAGCGTAGACCACTTCATTTCTTGACACCACAGCGACGGCCATCCCGGGAGCCTTCGTCTCCTCGAGAAATTGCTGCATATACGGTTCGAATTGAGTGGCGAAAGACTTCATGCGCGCTCCTCCCCGGCCCATTTGCTGGGCCTTGTTCCTTTTTGTCCGACCCGGTCGGCTCCCATATCCTTGAACTTGTTCTTTACAGGAGGAGGCGGTTCCTGCGGGTGTCGTTCATTTCCAGGGTCTAAGGGGACCCGGTCTCAGATGCCACGGAGTTCCCGGTGCAGAGCGACGGCGTAGTTCAGGACCCGGAGTAGAGTCAGCTTCCTGAGTTCAAAGGCGCCGATATCCCTAAACAGCGTGGCGGGTTTCGAGTTCACTTCGATAAGCCAAGGCTTCCCGTTCCTGTCTATCCCGAAATCAACCGAGATCTCCCCTCCCCGGCCCGAGTGCCGCTCCAATACGGGGGGGATCATCCTGGCCACTCGCCTCACCGCCGCTTTCACTTCGTTTACTCTGCCGGGCAGCGCCAGTTCAAGGAAATCACCGACCCTATGGTGGAGTTCCACGCCGGGCAGCACAAAGCCCTCGGCTTCGGGATTGGCGCGGACGACCATGCCGGTCCTCAACCAGACGCCCGCTCCACCTTTCTGATACACAACCCGCACTTCAAATGCGCTGCCTGCACCTTCCGGGAGGGGCGCCAAGTCTATCCCCTCTTGGATGATGAACTCCGGGCACGGTTCGCGCCTCGGGGGAGTCCCCGGGGCAGGTATTTGGAGGACGTCCGAGAGGAATCTCAAGAGACTGGCTTGTCCCTGAACCTCGTCCACTCTGGGCGGAGCGCCCTTTTCGCGCCTGGTGATCCGGTACCGGGAGCCCAGGTTCTCGATGAGCGCGAGTCCTTTGGTGCCGGTGCCGCCACGTAGTTTCAGAAAGGCTCTTCGCCGAAAAGAGGCAAAACGCGCGGCCTGAGACGCCTCTCTGACCGCCTCTGTGACGGGCAGGTGCGCCGCGATTTCAGGGACGCCGGACAAGACGTCATGAGTCATAAGCTTGTCTCTGCACAATCGCACGAGCGGCAGAGAGTTGATGAACACCGCTTGCGGGCAAGCGCCGGAGAACTCTTGGGCGACATCTCTCGCGCCGCCTGTCACTGGGTCCGGTATGTGACGGTCGTAAACCACATCGGGGAGAGGCAGCCACTCTGCCGACCAGCCGCGGCGGTCCCGGTGGGTCCAGCCTTTCACAAAGCCGGCAACAGGGTCCAAAGTGGGGCCCTCACCGGGAGCAGGTTCCGGGAAAAACACGTACACCAAGAGACCCATTTCGGCGCCGAGCCGGACCATGTGCCTGAACCGGTCGGTCTCAATGCCGAACCTCTGGCCTTTTCCGAGTCTGGGAGCCATGATCCCTATGATCGGACCCACGCGCAGGCACCGCACGTTCGAGGTAACGTCTGCCCTCAAGATTGCACCTTCCGGAAGCGTGAGCGTGCGCGCCGCCGTCGGATTGGGGCGGATCAAGGTCGCCGGGGCCCAGGCAGAGGTTCCGCCGTTGAAATCGTCTGCTTCGAGGACGTCCGGGCTCAGCACGTTTTCCCACTCCACTAAGGCGGAACGGACCCCCGCTCTTACCATCACGCCTTTCCCCTGGGACTTGTGGCCGGCGGAGACAATGTCGGTCCCGAGCGTCACGCATGAGTCGCTGAACGCGGGCGCATCCAACCCCCAAAGAGGTCGAAAATCACCGCCCGGCGCAGAGTCCAGTGGAAGGCAGGGAGGGACGGAAAAGAAGGTCTTGTCGGCGTGATAATAGGCGCGTTGCCACCGGTAGAGCCTCTCCAGGTGTGAGGACCAGATCTCATGCTTTCCCTTGAACTTGCCCATCTCACCGGGATCCCCGTGACGTGCAGCCGACCCGGTGCCCGGGGTTCCATTCTCAATGCATGCTCCGGCTCCCTGGGCCCCGTTGTATCTTTCGACCTCACCGGCCACGGCCTCACAGACCCGCCTCATCGCCCGGGGGCTCCAGAGGAGGCTGGGTACCGTCGTGTATTCAAACGAGCCCTCGCCGGTAACCCGGTAGGACCCGAGAAGCCCCTCTCCGGTCCCATTACGTTCCCGCACGTCATCGGGCCGGCAGACCATCATCCCCAGCACGGCGACGGATCTGTCAAGAGCGCGCAGGAATCCGGAGCTGGGCTCTCCTTGAAACATGAACCTCGTGGAAAGAGGCATATCCCGGCGCGGCACGGGTGACGAGATCCACAGGTAGGTTGCCGGCGGAGTACGCCAATCGCCGCCGGGAGCAACCTCTCCGGCGAGAGGAAGAGCCGGCTCGCCATCCGGCTTAACCCAAACGTCAAAGAATTCGTCGAGGCCTCTGCCGGTCCGCGGGTCAACGGCTATATACTCTGCTCTCGCCCCCAGAAACCGGATGCGAGAGTCTAGTTGTCTCGTTCCATTGAGACTCCGACACCCTTCGGGATTCCCGGGTTCCACGTGGACCACCCATGGCCCGCCGGGCCCGAAACCGATGGTTACGAGGGCCCGGTAAAGACCCAGCGCATAAGTCGCCCGCACCGCCAGAGAAATGGCCTTCACACGCTCCGGTTGAGATGTGCCGCATCTCATGCGGTGCCACTCGCCTGCAAGGCCCGACACGGCCACCTCGGCCGTTTCTTCTATGGGGAGGATCTCGCTGAAGAAATCTCCGGCACTCCGGTCTCTCGAGACGCCTGCCACGGCTTGGGATAAGGCCCTGGCCTCGTCCAAGGTCTTCACAACCCGCCCGGAACCTTGCGCGTCTACGTGCAAAACGGGAAACTCGGTGGCAGGTCCGGGCGCGATCACCCTGGGAGCGGGTATGAGGTTCAGACGCAATATCCGGAGTACAAGCTCTCTCGGCTGCATGGCGTTACGTGTAGAACACAATCACGTCACCGTCGCTCAGGACATGGTCACGTGGTACCATCTGGCCCTCAAACACGCCTTTCCCCCATACCCTGGCGTACTTCAGCGATTCGGCGATCTCTTTGTGGACTTCGCGAGCCGCGTCGATGACGGTGGTGCCTCTGTCAAGTATGAACGGCTGCGAGAAGTCAGGCTTCTTTCCTGGAGGTCTGGTGTAGACGCGAATTCTCCCCAGCACTTCGAAAAACACTCTGGAGAGGAGAAGACTGAGCCCTTCGCCCGTCGCCGTCGAGCAGGGAACGATGTCCATTTTGTCCCCAATTACCTCCTTGAGGAGTTCGATCCTCTCGCTTGCCCCGGGCATGTCGCACTTGTTTGCGGCGCAAATGGCCTTCTTTTCTTTGAAACCCTGTTCGCCGTCATTCTTTATGAACACGTTGTTCTCTTCCATGAATGAGAAAAGGTTTTCGGTCTGGTCAAGGACATCGTCATCGCCTGCGTCAAGCACAACCAGGAGCCCGTCAGACATCCGGAGGAGCGCCCATACCCAGGACTGGGATGTCTCCGGCGCGATCGGGGGCATGTCGATGAGCTGTACCTGCACGTTCTCCCACTGAGCCATGCCTGGAAGCGGCATACGGGTCGTAAACGGGTAATCGGCTACCTCCGGGACGGCACGGGTCATCCTCTTGAGCATCGAGGACTTGCCTGAATTGGGAGGCCCAACCAGGACTACCTGGCCTGCGCCTTCCTTGTCGATGCGGAAAAACTCCCTGCGCCTGGGACCCTTGGTGCCGCCCTTCATGCTTTCTTTGAGTTTGGCGATGCGGCGTTTGATGTCCGCCTGCATCTTCTCGGTCCCCTTGTGTTTGGGGATGGTGGCCATCATCTCTTCCAGGGCAGCCATCTTCTCCTCATCGGTTATGGCCTGCCGGTAACGCTCTTCGGCCACGTGGTAGAGGGGTCCCAAGTTGGCAGGCAACAGCCTTCACCTCCGAGGAATGTGGATTTCGGGGCTAAGCCCCCTAATATCGTACGGACAAACCGCCGGTAAGGCAACGCTCGCAAGACCGTGCATACTACTTACGTATTGAACCACCACTCCGGGGAGGCTCGCGTCATTGGCAGAGAGCTACATGGCCATAGCTGCATTCGTCCAACAAGGACCCGCAATGCTCAAGATAGACCTGGGACAAGGCGCAGAGGCCAGTTTCATGGTGGCGGAGGTCTCGCCGCCCTCGCCTCTTGGGCCGGGTCGCCCCTTCTCGAGTTTCGCGCTTACCGGACCTCTCGGAAGCAGCCTGTACCTGGACGAAGAACAAATATCCTACGTCCAGCCCGAAGGCCCTCAAGACGGAACCTACCTTCACATCACGCTGGATAACGGTACGTCACTGGTGCTCACACGCCCTGCCCAGGTGCCTCAGGCTAGTCCTCGTGACCTCTTGTACGACAGCCAGTCCACCTGAACCTCCCTGAGCGGCCCTAGGAAAAAGATGGACGCCTTCTGTACCGGCTTCCCGAGTATGCGCTCTGCGGCCAGAGCATACAGGGCGATCTGAGAGGTATAGGCAAGGGCTCTCTTAGAGACTTCGTCGCCTGAGATGTCGTCAGTCTTGAAGTCAAGTATGACGAGCCCATCGGGTTCATCCAGCAGCATGTCGATGACGCCCTGGGCGATGATGAAGTCCGCTCCGGACTCGCCGGCCTCCTCCCCGGCGGAACCCTCCGGCCGCCGAAGGCCGGCCGCGAAGACACTGGCGGGCAGCTTGACGGTAAAGGGCAGTTCCCGGAGGACACGCCCCGGGGACTCGCGTATGGCGACCCCCGCAGGCGAAGCGAAAAAGGCAGCCACACGGGCGATATCCGCAGGATCGAGGCCGGGAGGCCTGAGATAGCCGGCTTTCACCAATCTTGCGTTCTCAGCCGCTAGGGCCTCCGGGCTGTGAGTCATCTCCAGCCGGACCCGGGCCAAGAACGCGTGCACCGCTATGCCCCGCTCCACCGCGGTTGAGTAACCTTCGGCATCGTCCATCCCCATGCGCCCGGTCGGCCGCGGCAGGAAGCGCCAGGATTCATCATCATCGTCGCCGTCAAGACGCCTTTTGAGTTCGCCCACCGACATCTTGGCTCGCACGGTAGTGAAGAAACCAAGGGGATAACGCCACTCCAGCCGCCTCCGGACCTCCCGGCTCACCTCCGGATCGACAGGCGGCGGAGGCGCCAGGTTCTTTACATCGTCCCAATTGAGGTCCGTAGGCAGAGAGAGACTACTCGAGGGAGGCGGCACAGTCTCTCCATCCGGGGTACCCCACACTTTCACCGTGAAGAGATCCGCCCGTCCTCCGCCTAGCGCCACCGGGCAAATCCAGTCCAGATAAGTGCCCGCGCCTCTAGGATCGCTTCGCTGCCAGCGCTGTAGAGTCTTCTCGATGCTCCGGGCCGAGCCGACCATCACGAGCTTCTCTTTGGCTCTGGTGAGTGCAACGTACAATACCCGCATTTCTTCGGCCGTATTCTCCCGGTCAATCCTTGCCGCGATGGCCTGGTGGAGAGCGGTGGGATACTTGACTCTGTTCTCCAAGTCCACATAGACGGCACCCAACCCAAGTTCCCTGTGGAACAGGATGTCCTCACGCAAATCGTCCTTGTTGAACCTCTTCCCGAGGTCCAGGATAAACACCACCGGGAACTCGAGTCCTTTGGCCTTGTGGATGGACATGAGGCGGACGACATCCTCATGCTCGCCCAGGGCGCGCGCTGTCCCGAGGTCACCCTCTGACTCGCGCAGCCGCTCTATGAACCTCAAGAATCGCGGCAACCCGTGATGGCCGAAGGAATCAAACTGGCGGGCCCGGTCGCACAAAGCCCTGAGATTGGCCTGTCGTTGTCCTCCTCCCGGGAGTCCGCCTACGTAATCGTGGTAGCCCGTCTCCCTCAGTATGTTCCACAAGACTTCGGCCAAGGGACGCCTGCGGGCGGCGGTCCGCCACCGGTCCAGGTCCTTCAAGAATCTCCTCAAAGTGTCCCTAAGGCGTGGTTCCGCACTTTCGGAGAGGCAGAACGAAGTCACCGCATCGTAGAAGGCTCCCTTCTTGGCAGATGCCCTGATGGCAGCCAGGTCGCCGGGTTCCAGGCCTGCGATGGGAGAACGCAAGACGGCGGCAAGCGGGATGTCCTGGAGCGGGTTGTCGATCACCGAAAGGAGCGAGAGAGCGATCTCCACTTCGCGAGCCTGAAAATAGCCGGTCGCGGCCTCCGCGTAGCACGGGATATCGCATCTCCGCAGGACTTCCGCCACAGCGTTGGCTCTCTCCTTGGTCGAGCGCATCAGGATAGCGATATCCCGGTAAGAGCAAGGGCGCCGGGTCTTGGTCTTTTGGTCCCAGATCCAGAGCGGGTCACGGAGGTCCACCATCTTCCTAATGCGGGCGGCGGCCACCAGGGCTTCCTTCTCCAGCGCCTCATATTCCTCTAGGTCACTGGCCGCCAACGATGGATCGGGTGGTGAAGGATCTCGCCCCTCAGAGTCGCCGCAGTCACTCGCTTCCGGCATCGTCCCGGCCAGTCTCTCCACCAGGTGGAGCTCTGTCGTGTACTCGCCCGCGGCCGGAGGATATGACGCGCCGGGCCTGAGCTCGTGCCCCTGAGCATAGTCGATATCGGCCACTTCTTCCCTCATGATATCCGCAAAGATGGCATTGACGGCATCCAGCACCTCTACCCTGCTCCGGAAGTTATGGGTGAGGTCTATGCGGATGCCCGGGACACTCTCGCGTTCGACTCCACCGGGGGGCACGTACGATCTGGACTTCTCCAAGATGAGCCCCGGCTCGGCCAACCTGAACCGGTAGATGCTCTGCTTGAGGTCACCGACCATGAAGACATTGCCCGGTCCTTCGTCCTTCCGCGATACCAGCGTAAGGATCCGCTCCTGAAGGGGGTTTGTGTCCTGGTATTCGTCGATCAGCACCCAGTCGAACTCTCGCCTCACATCCGCCGCAAGCCTTCCGCCGTCCATCTCGAGGATCTCCAGACAATATCTCTCCAGGTCTCCGAAGTCCACGCCTCCCTTGGCCCGTTTCTTCGCGGTATAGCGCCGGTCCAGGTCCTCTACGATGTCACACAATCCGGCAGTGAAGGGCGCGACTTCGGCCATCTCGCTCATGACCTCATCCAAGGGCCGGGTGAACGCGTAGTCTCCGACTCTGCCGAAAGCCTTCTTGGCAAGGTCTCGAAGGGCCGATGCCCTGCTCTTGAGGTCGGGATCGCAGTCTCTGGCGGGACTCAGCCTGGTGAACGACGCGGCGGACAAGTGAGAAGCCACCGCGCCGGCCATTTCACGAAGGACGCCTGTGAGGCCACCCTCGCCACCTGCCGCCGCCTTGGCCTCCCTGAGCAACCCGTCCACCAACACTTCGGCTCCTGAGAACAAGAGTAAGTCGTCGTCCAGGGCTTTGAGGTAAGAATGTGGCCCACCCGGGGCGACGCAGAAACCCTTGGCTTCTTCTACCAGGGCTTTTGCCCGCCTGATATCTTGGAGGGCCCGGGAGGCAAGGCACGTGAGCCAGATAAGATCATGGCCCGAAGCCCTCTTCTTGGCAAGTTGGAAAAACTCGGTCACCGAAGGTTGCGACCGGACGAATTCATGGAGCCTCAGCGCCGTGGATTGTAGACCTTCATCTACGGCTCTCCCTCCAAAGCGCTCTACAAGTGAACGAAAGAGGTCTCCGTACGGAGACGGATCGTCGTATAGGTCTTCGAAAAGCTCCTCCAGCGCCTCCATCCTGATGAGCTCGGCCTCGTTGGCATCCAGGACCTTGAAGGACGGGTCAAGATTCACCCTGAAGTAATACCTTCTGAGGACCCGCAAGCAAAAGGCATGGATCGTGGAGATCTGAGCCCGGTCGAGGAGCGCCAGCTGGCGTTCAATGCGGGTGTCGCCGGGCGACTTCCGTACAGCCGCCTCTAGGGAAGAGCGTATCCTCTCTTTCATCTCGGACGCCGCTTTCTCGGTGAAGGTGACCACGAGGAGCCTCTCGAGATCCAGAGGATCGCGGGGGGACAGCACCTTGCGGATGATCCGCTCCACCAGAACCGAAGTCTTGCCCGCTCCCGCCGCCGCCGAAACGAGCATGTTGTTACCCGTAAGGGTTATTGCCGCCTCCTGCTCTTTAGTCCAGAGCGTATCAGCCACGTGCGTCACCTCCCCTAATCTCTTCCCAGATGCCTCCCGGAGGGGGCACTATAACCCGGTACCTGTTGCCGGGCACCAGGATATCGAAGGAGCAAAGCGGGCCGTACGGGCAAAACCTGCAGGCCCTTACCTGACCACGCCTGTAGGGGGCAATCTCGATGTCGCCCGAGAATATGCGGTCGCACATCTCTTTCACCTTGCGCCGGACATACCCTAGGAGCGCCTGGAAATCGGCCAATCCGGCAACGGAAGACCTAGCGCCCACTCCCTTAGAGGTGAAGGTTACCGGGATGATGTCCGAGTGCGTCCGGCTGTCGGAATCCATCACCCTCAAAACATCCGGGTCATCGATCAGAAGGCCCGTCATGCGGAGGGCCTTGGTGACGTTCTTTGCCGATAAATCGGGCGGAACAGGGCCCTGCGCGGATATCATCGGATCGCGAAGGGTGAAATACAGGGCTCCGGCAGGAAGCGGCTCGGATATCGGCAGTGGGCCGTCGGGCGAGGTGATCCCGGCTATGAGCGGCCAGTTTTCAAGCGCCACCAAGAGGTATACCAAGAGCTGCAGAGAAAGCCCGCTCCACACCTCAACAAGGTCCAGCGACCTGCCCGATGACTTGTAGTCCACGATCCTCACATAGGGCTGTCCCCGGGAAAAACCCAGGTCCACCCGGTCGATCTGACCTCGGATGAGGACTTCTTCCCTTGAGCCCACCTTTATCCTATAAGGAGGCAACCCGCCCTCCATCCCAAACTTGACCTCGGTGCATACAGGCCTGAACCCGCCCCGCCTCATATGCTCAGCCGTAACCGAGGCGGCACGCCCGACTATCCGCTTTAGGACACCGGCGACGTACCGGTATCTGGCCGAGCTCATGAACAGCTCGTTCCTCACATCCGGGACCAGCTCGTCCACGATCGAGCCGGCAAGCGACCTTACATCCGTCTCCGTCAAGTCACTCCAGTCGGCGCCCGACGCCCCGAGCCTCTCGACGAACTCCTTCATGGCATCGTGGAGAAAAGTGCCGGCATCGGTCGGCTCAAGCCGGTAGATGTCCCTCTCTTTGAGCCCGAGACCGTCGGCCGCGAAGTGGTAGAAGGGGCACGCTCCGAACCGCTCCAACCTGGACACGCTGGTTACCGGCGCGGTGCCGTAGAGTTTCCGGATGAGAGACCGGTCCAGAGGACGCAGCTTGTTGGTGAACGAGAGAGAGCCGAGCACCACACGAGAGACATCCAGCCGCTCCGGCTCGATGAGCCAGCGGTACGTTTCGGCCCAAACCTCTCCGGCCCTCAAGCCTTGCCGCAAGAACGAGAGCCTCCTGGCGGCAATCCCACGGGCGCGTGCCGGGACGACATAATCCAGATCATCTGGCCACTTCCCTGATGGTTCCATGGCCGCCATAACCTCTCCCCTACCCGGGAACACCCGCTTGACCATGCCGACAACATGTGACGGGGTTTCGGCCTTCCCCTCCGCGTCGCCCAGGGGATACGAAATGTACAGCCGCATGGACGGCCTTGTGAGGGCTATGTAGACCAAGTATTGCTCGTGGAACTGCCGGATCTTGGAATCGGGCTCCAGTTCCATGCCTCTTTCCTCGAGATGGGCCCGTTCCTCATCGGTGAACACGCTGTCTTCAGACTGCCGCCTGGGGAAAACCCCCGTGAGCGCGCCGATCAAGAACGTCGCCCTGCACTCAGGCTGTCTGGACCTATCGAGAGTCCCGACAAGGACCTGGTCCAACGAGGGGGGTATGACACCAAGACGGATGTCTTCCAGACCTGCCTCCACGAGAACAGCGTAAGTCTTGAGGTCCACCTCACGCTCTCCCAGGATCTCCTCGGCTTGCTCGAGGATCTCCATGACCTTGTCCCAGACCCCTGCGTGGTCCCGCGCCTCAGCGAGAGCCCCGGACTCTTCGGCCAGGGACTGCCAGTGTTCCAGGGTCGCGGGCACATCAAGGTCAACCAGCAGGTCGTAGATGGCTTTGGACACCTCGCTCGCCGTAAGGCCGCCCTTTCTCCCCTTCAGCCTGCGGTAGAACTTCTCGAGATGCAGGACGGCCTGCCGCCTTGCGGCGTCGGCGAACTGGGCGTCCTCGCTCTCGGAGACTGCCTTCTCATCGCTTACCATCGATCTCCGGACGTAGCTCCAAGGCCGGTCCGATATCCATCTCTCCCCCTGAATCCCGTGGGAGAGCACGTAGTTCTCAAGCCTGTCCACAACTTCCCTTTCCACGGGCACCAGATCGGTCTTCAGATAACGAAAGACGCTATCTGAGGGGAAGGAGCCCGTCACTACCTCAAGACCGGACCGGACCAACTCAGACAGGGGGTGATGGGAAAGCGCTCGCTTCCGGTCCAGGAAAAAAGGTATTTCGTGATCGGCGAATACGAGCTCAACCAGCTCGGCGTACCCCGAGAGATCGCGGGCCTCGACTGTGATATCCCGGTAGCGAAGCCCTTCGTCTCTTACCAGCCTTATGATCTCCCTGGCGACGTACTCCACTTCGGCCAGGGGATTGGCGGCCGAAACAATAACCACTCCGGGTTGTTCCGGCGAGTTCAGTTGGGCTCCGGCGTGAGTAGTCCCGGGGCTACTTGATGGAGTCCAATCAGGGTTTCCCGGGGATGGCCCGGAATGATCTCGGGAGAGCCGGACAGACATCTCAAGCCTGGCCAGGTCAGGTGACCCTCGAAACCTTGGCAGAACCCCGTCTTCTCCGAGGTGAACCACCGGTTCGATGGGGACCCCCGCGTCTTTGGCCTGGGCCAGAACATTCTCGTAGACCTGTCGGGTTGGGTGAAACAAACCGGATGTGGAAGGCGGCCTGGAGAGTTCCTGTTTGTCCAGGCAAAGAGCCACATTCGTGCGCTCCGCGGATTCCATTATGGCTCGGAGAACCCTGTATTCCTTGGGCGTGAAGCCCGAAAACCCATCTATCCACACGGTGGATCCTCTGACAAGAGATGAGCCGGGGATCTTGGCGGCCGCCATGTCAAGGTAGTCTTCAGGGTCAAAAAACCTTCCGGCAAGGAACTCTCTGTATCCCCTAAACACGACCTCAAGGTCGTGGACCTTCTGCTCAAGATAGGGCAAGTGAGTGGCGCTCCCTAGTGCCGGCCGCATATCGCCGGGGGTCACTTCGTACAAGGAAAGCTCCTGCAATGTCTTCCCAAGCGTCTCTCTGAACCCCGGATAATCCACCATGGGAGCGAAAACGGTCAGGTCTTTCCTATGCTCCCAGAGGACAGACTGAATAGCCATGCTGCGTCCGACCTGGGTGATGAAGGGAAGCGAGACCCCACCGCACTCCTCGAGCACCTTGAAGCAGAGCCGCCGGAAACTCAAGATATTGAGGTCGACGAATCCATCCAGGCGAGGGTCTTCCAGGACCTTTCGTTCCATCTGAAAAGTAGCTTGGTCAGGGACTATGAGTAGCAGAGGGGGACTCGCCACAGGCAAACCGGAGCTCCTCACCCCGGCCGGCGCCCCGCTTGGGCGCCCGCGACGGCGCAACAGCTCGCTCACTATCTCACTCGTTATGTAGGTCGTCTTCCCCGAACCGGCAGGGCCGGCGATAAACCTGAGGCTCAACTAAACACCTCCGACGTCGCCACTGCCATACAGTTCAACGGGGAAGGCGCAGGTTCCTACGGGCCAACCGGTGGACGGCGCGGAGACCCATCTCTATCAGCCGTTCTTCTCCCTCAAGGAACGCGGGGTCCTTGGCGTGATGGGCGATATTCATAGTCCCCGAGCGTACAGACACGCTTGCCGTCCTGGGGCCGTTGTCCAGGACGAAAGCGGCACCACATCTGAAACCGCGACGGAGTCCTACCACGAACTCGGTATCGGCTTCCATCTCGATACACAGGATACGGCCTTCCCGCAAGAGAGCGTTGTGCTCTTCGTTGTCAGGCCGGTAGAAGGCGTCGACCGTAGCGCAAGGCCCCACCAATGCATCGATCCCCATCTCTGAAGCGGTCTCATACAGGGCACGGGTGACCTCAAAATCCGCCACTGCCGGAAACGGTTTGGGCAGGTACTCATCGGCCGTTCCCCCACCTCTGTACGCAGCGGTGGCGATAACGATGTCACCTACGCCGGTGCGGTCCTCCAGCCCGCCTGCCGACCCAAGGCGCACAAATGTGTCCGCCCCCATATTCCCTAGTTCTTCCATAGCGATGGCGACTTGGGGTCCCCCCATGCCCGTCGAGCACACGGTTATGCGAGTCCCAAGGTACGTGCCTGTGTATACCAGGTAACCCCTCGTTTCCGAGACAACCCGCATCCCATCAAGTTTCTCGGCTATCTTCCTGCCCCGCACATGGTCGCCCGGGATCAGGCAGTACCGGGCGATATCCTCGTCCCGCGCCTTGATATGGTGCTGGGTATACTCGTAAGACATCCGGTGCGCCTCCTTTCCTCTCTCCGCCGCTCTCCAAAACCTACGGGCCTTTCTGAGCCCAATACGCGACCGCGCCCGTTACCTTGACCCACACTTTCCAGTGTCTACCTGCGCTTATGTGCTCCCTACGACTTCCGAAAAGAAGCTGACTCCTTGGCCACCGTAACTGACACCCAGGATCTCGGCCACCGTGGCTCCCAAGTCCGCCAGGCTCTCGCGATCTTTCAAGATAACCCCGGGCTTTATGGCCTTTCCGTACATCATCATGGGAACGTATTCCCTGGAATGATCGGTACTCGGAGTAGTGGGATCGCAGCCGTGGTCGGCCGTAATCACAAGGATGTCTCTCTCGTCCATTGCGGACTTGATTTTCGAAAGAGCCCGGTCGAACTCCTCCAGCGCGCGGGCGAACCCTCCGGCGTCGTTCCGGTGTCCGTATAACATGTCGAAGTCCACGAGGTTCGCGAAAATGAGGCCCTTTGCCGGAGTATGCTCTATACAGGCCATCTCCCGAAGGATGGCTTCCACCCCTGATTTGTTATTGGAGGTGTGGATGGACTTCTGAATCCCTCGTCCCGCAAATATATCCTCTATCTTGCCGATGGCGGTCACGGCTATCTTCGAGTCCGTGCAGTAGTCAAGCAGTGTGGGCACCGGAGGAGCCAGGGAGAAGTCCTTCCGGTTGGCTGTCCTCACAAACGCCCCGGGCGACCCTATGAAAGGGCGAGCGATGACACGGCTCACCGCGTCTTCGCCTTGAAGGATGCTCCGGGCGATCAGGCACCAATCATGGAGGGTCTCCAATGGGACAACATCCTCATGGCAAGCGATTTGAAAAACGCTGTCCGCAGAGGTGTAGACGATGGGACGGCCTGTCCGGAGGTGTTCTTCACCTAGTTCTTTGATGATCTCGGTGCCTGAAGCAGCCCGGTTCCCTAGAACCCGGCGTCCGGCACGCCTCTCAAAAGGTTGGATCACCCTGGGTGGGAAGCCCTCCGGATATGTGGGAAACGGACGTTCCAAGATAATGCCGCACAATTCCCAGTGACCGGTGGTAGTGTCCTTGCCCGGAGACTTCACGGCAAGCCTGCCGCAGGCGCCGGCGGGCGGGAGCGGAGGTACACCGGGAATGGCACGAGGTGCGTGCGCCAAGTTCCCAAGTCCGAGAGCGGCCATGTTAGGCAGATGGAGGGTCCCGACGGCCCTGGCGATATTGCCCAGGGTATCGGAACCCTCGTCACCGTACAAACCCGCGTCTGGAAGCGCACCTATGCCAACACTATCTAAGACGATGAGGACTACGCGCATATCTTCCTACAGGATGCTCAAAGAACACATGACCACCGGCCGTCTTCCCGTCTCGCTCCTCACGAGTTTCTGGACCAGAGTAGCTACTTCTTCTTCGATAAACTCCCGTCGCGAGAGCGCTTCCACCGGCAAAGAGTCGAAGTGTTCCTTTATCCGTTTCGCCGCTTCCATGAGAAGCGCCTCACCTCTCACGCTCTTCATAAAGCCGGCGCTCTTCACCGAAGGCATCCCCACCAAGGTGCCGGTCTCCGAAGCCACCACGCAGCTCACGAAGATGGCCCCTGAGTCGCTTAGGTACTTGCGCTCTTTGAGAACGGGGTCTCCTATCTCTCCCACACCGCTGGAATCGACCATTATGTTCTTGGTCTGGATGACTCCAATGATCTCACAGTGCTCGGGCGACAGCGAGAAGATCGCGCCGTTCTCTCCGATGAGCACGTTGGACGGAGGAACACCCGTGGCCACCGCAAGCTGGGCATGCTTGATCAGGTGACGGTACTCGCCGTGGACGGGCACAAAGTACCTGGGCCTTGTGAGATTGAGCATCACCTTGAGTTCTTCCTGGCTGGAATGGCCTGAGACGTGGACCTCCGATTCAGGCTCGTAGATGACCTCGGCACCGCGCCTGAACAGGTTGTCGACTACCTTTGAAACCATGGTCTCGTTGCCCGGAACCGGCGAAGCGGCCATGATCACGAGATCGCCTTCTATGATCTCGACCTTCCTGTGTTCTGCCGCCGACATCCGGGCCAGCGCGGACAAAGGCTCGCCCTGGCTGCCGGTACTCAAGATCACCATCTTGGAGTGGGGGTACTTGCCCAAGTCCGACGCGTCCACAAGGGTTCCCAGCGGAGCGCGGAGGTAGCCCATGTTGAGAGAAACCTCGACGACCATCTCCATGCTGCGCCCGATGACGCACACTTTGCGGTTGTGCTGGCTGGCCACGTTGATGACCTGTTGGATACGGGGAACATTGGAAGCGAAAGTCGTAATGATGATCCTGCCCTTGGCTTTCTGGAACACCCGGTCCAGCGACTCCCCGACTACCCGTTCGGATGGTGTAAACCCGGGGCGGTCAGCGTGGGTGCTGTCGGAGAGAAGCGCCAGCACTCCCTCGTCTCCCGCGCGCGCCAGCCGGGAATAGTCGGTCGGCTCTCCATCAACGGGTGTCTGGTCAAGTTTGAAGTCTCCGGTATGTATGATGGTTCCGGCAGGAGTGCGCAATATGAGTCCTACAGAGTCGGAAACCGAGTGGGTCACGCGAAAGGGTTCCACCTGGATGGAGCCAAAATCGATTACATCTCCCGGTTCAAATACGCGGAAGTCGACCTCACCTTCGAAGTTCTCGTCAAGCTTTCTCCTGGCCAAACCCAGAGTAAGGCGGGTGCCGTAGACGGGCACATTGATGTCCTTCAGGACGAAAGGAAGAGCCCCCACGTGATCTTCGTGTCCGTGAGTGAGGACTATGCCCCTCAGTCGCTCCTTGCGCTCAATCAAGTAGGAGACATCGGGGATGACCAGATCGATGCCGGGCATGTCATCCTCAGGGAACGACAGCCCGCAGTCAACTGCGATGGTATCGTTGGCGGTCTCGACGATCATGAGATTCTTACCGATCTCCCCAAGGCCGCCCAGGGGTATCAGACGTACGTCTCTTGTCATGTTTTTTCTCACCAGTTCACTAGTATAGCCTGTCTTGGCTATTCGTGCCAATGAAGCGACTCTTCAACGAGACTGTCAAGTGAACGTGGGTGAAAAGCCGCATCCCCGGTTCATCTGGAAATTCATGTTATCAAGGTCCCGCCGCAAGCCAAGTTGTTGA
>DUUV01000031.1 GCA_012841375.1 Candidatus Fermentithermobacillaceae bacterium | reverse complement strand
GGCTCCCCGCCGGCCATGCCTTCCTCACTCCGTACTTCCTGGTTTTTGGCGCGTATCTGGTGTCCAAAGGGATCTCCAAGCTGCTCCAGGTCCCTCTTCTTGGGTTGGCGGCCGTCTTGGCGGTTGGAAACCTGGCTTACCTAGTGAAGTCCTGCCGTTTCGATGCCGCGGTCGCTACTGCGTCGCTGACTGTCAGTTCGCTTATGCTGGCCGTATCCTATACCCTGCTCTTGGTCCGGAAGAAGGGGGCATAAGGACCCGCCGGAGTGCCGGAGGCCCACTGAAACCGGGCTAGAGGTGAGACCCTCGGAGACTAGGGAGATTCGCAGAGACCCGCGGAAAGGCAGAGACCTTCGCATAGACGGAGACCTGCGGATACCCGGAGACCCGGCGAGACCCGGACTATCTCCTCTCCCGGATGGCCTCCTCGCTCACCGCGTACCCGAGGACCAGACCGTAGACAAGGCTGCCGGCCAGCGTGAATAGGGTTGTCGGGGTGCCTAGGCCCCACGGCGCCGACGCGAGTCCCAGAGGAGACGAGATCGCTCCCCAAGCAAGCCACATGAGGAGCCCGAATATGAGCCCGCTGATGAGGTTGTGTCTGGAATGGAGCGCCCGGACGATGGCCGCGAAGATAATCGCCAGGACGGCGCCGGCGAGGATATGGACTACGAACCCGAGGATCTGTCCGCTGGGTGTAGCCGATACACCTTGTGAAGTGAAAAGGCGCGCCAGAGACGACAGCATGTTGGTCTTCACCCATCCGGCCCCCCGGCCTATGAGAAGGATGGCGTCTTGGAGGACGGTTCCGATCACGCCTCCCCAAAGCGCTCTGGTCCAAAGGTTTCTGGTCAAAAGGATCCCTCCGCCGCTAGTATTCGCCGGAAGAGGGAGAGTAATATGCAGGACGCCTAGGTTAACGGGTCGGGTTCTTCTTGCCGCGAGCCTGCGTGGAGCGTCGCCCCCAGGTTTACGATTTTCTTCCCATACTTCTTTCTGAGGGAGTCGGCCACTTTAGAGACATCGTCCCACGACTTGTCGTCTTGGCTCAGAAGTCGGGGTTGGGATATGTCCTGTCTGGACAGGTTACTTGCCGCCACACCTAGAAGACGGACCGGGCGGGGGAGGGCCAGATTGTCGAGCAGTCCTCTGGCGCAGGTGTAGATTTCCGCGTCGGAGTTCACGTGGTAGGGGAGGGTCTTGGCCCTTGTGAGAGTGGAGAAATCAGAGTAGCGCACTTTGATCCCAATGGTTCGTGCTCTCAGCCCGTGATTCCTCATCCTGAAGCCAACGTCCTGCGACAGCCCCGCCAACACCGCATGGAGGACTTGCCTGTCGGGTTCGTCCGTCTCGAAGGTGCTCTCCTCGCTCACCGACTTCACCTCGTGGCTCTGAACAACCGGAGTATCATCCTGTCCGTTGGCCAGTTCCACAAGCCTCGCGCCGTACTTGCCGAAGGTCGTCTCCAGATACCCCGGCGGCACCGACCTGAGGTCTCCGGCCGTGCGGATTCCGTGGTCCTCAAGCGCTTTGGCGGTTTTCGGGCCGACACCAGGGATTTTTCGTACAGGAAGGTCTTTGAGGAAATGGAGGGCATCGTCGGGACTTACCACTCCCAATCCGTCCGGTTTGGCTTCCTCAGCGGCCATCTTGGCCAGGAATTTGCAGTATGAAACACCGGCCGTGACCGGGATTCCGACTTCGGCCTTGATCTCCCTACGGATGCGCTCGGCGATGGCGGCGCCGTCCTCAGGAGTCACGTCCAGGTAGCCTTCGTCTACCGAGACCCTTTCCACCAGAGGGGTGTACTTGTCGCATATCTCAAACATGGCGTTGGAGGCTTCCGCGTACTTCCGCATATTGGGTGAGATGTAGATGCCGTTCGGGCAGAGCCTGTATGCTTGAGAAATGGGCATGGCGGAACGTACCCCGTACTTGCGCGCCTCGTAGGAGCAGGTGGACACGACTCCTCTGGTACCGGGCTTGGCTCCGATGATGAGGGGCTTGCCCCGGTATTCCGGGTTGTCTCTCATCTCAACGGCGGCAAAAAAGGCATCGGCGTCTATTAGGATGATGACTCTCGGCCAAGGGGACATCCACAATCCTCCCGGGAAGAGTATATCAAGTAAGGCCGCCGAAGGATCGACACCCGTGAAGGATCGACTCCGGTGACCGGTGCTGCGACTGACCGGTCAAGAACCCGCTCGCTGTGAGGAGGGTAGGCGGGGGCAGTACAATTGCTGTGGTACGATTGCTGCTTGACGGGCGATGCCGGTGAAGGTTGTTGGTCAGCAATCGAAGGGTATTTCCCAAAAGCCGAGAATATGAGAGACATGAAAGCGCGCAAGGCAAGAACATGACAGACCGGACATGGACGACATCGCAGTTACATAATGACCTGAGGTATGCTGCCAGGGAGCTGGGCGAAGGGTGGTCAGTTCTCGCGGCAAGAAGCGGGACGATCCTGGCCAAAGGTCAGGGCAGGCGCCTGAAACCTGCTCTCGTGCTCCTCCATGAGCTTCGTGGCTCTCGTCTCGAAGGAGACAAGATCGCTTGCGTCTTCGCGGACAAGGTGTTGGGGCTAGCGGCTTTTCGTCTGGCTTGCCTGCTGGGCGCGAAGGCGGTCTACGGCGAAGTGACGAGCCGTTTGGCGGTTCAGGAAGCTCGGAGGAGAGGCATCCTTGTAGCCTGGCACCGGCTTGTTCCCGCGGTCCTGAACGAGAGGCAGGACGGACTCTGTCCGATGGAGCACCTTGCGTTCAAGTCAGAGAGCGACTTCGAATTCTACCGGGCGCTTGCGCGAAGACGTTAGCCGGGAGGACTTCAGGCAATGCGGATAATGTTGAGGTTCAGAAAGGTCTATCTCCTTATCCTGGACGTGGCCCTACTGAACTTGGCGGCTTATGCCGGGTTGTTCCTGAGATTCGACGGAAACGTGGCCCCGCGCTACCTGGAGACGTATCTGAAGGTCGCTCCGGTCCATACCGTCATTTCCCTCGGCGTGTTCGCGGCTCTTGGTCTGTATTCGTGGGTGCTTCGATACGCGAGCGTTGATGAGATTTTAGCCGTCGCGGCAGGCAGTTTTGGGTCGGCGGTCTCTCTATATGTGCTGACGCAATATCCTTCCGGCCAAGGGTTCCCCAGGTCTGTGCCTATCATTGCGGGCGTCTTGGTGCTTCTGTTCTCCGGAGGCATAAGGCTGTCGGTCAGGCTCTACCTGAGGATCGCGCAACGAATCCAGAGGATGGCGGTGAACGGACGGTCCACCCGCGTGCTTGTCGTCGGAGCGGGAGACGCAGGAGCAATGCTTGTTCGCGAACTGGCCAAGCCCGTGTCCGGCGACAGGAAGGCCGTAGGGTTTGTCGACGACGACCCCTCCAAGCATGGAGCCGTCATACTCGGAGTCAAAGTGGTCGGCAACAGAAAGGCCATTCCGGATATTGTCCGCAGCCTGCACGTAGATGAGATCATCCTCGCGATGCCCAGCGCCCCCGCACATATCCTTAAGGAGACGGTTGCGATCTGCGAGGGTCTCGGAGTGAGGATCAGGGCGATCCCGAAGCTTCTGGACATGGCCGGCAAGGCGTTCTCGCTGAACATGGTGCGCGACATCGATATCGAGGACCTGTTGGGACGTTCGGAGGTTAAGCTGGATACCGAGAGAATCAGGGAGTACCTGCATGGCAAGAGAGTGTTGGTGACCGGGGCGGGAGGTTCCATCGGGTCCGAGATCTGCCGGCAGGTGGCGCGGTTCGGCCCGGCGCAACTTATCATGTTGGGGCACGGTGAACACTCGATTTTCAAGACACGGATGAGTCTCTCCCACGATTTTCCCGAGCTCCGCCCTGACGCGGTCATAGCCGATGTCAGGGATTCTGCCCGGATCAGAGACGTGTTCGCTCTCTACAGGCCTCATGTTGTATTCCACGCGGCTGCCCACAAGCATGTCCCGCTTATGGAAGACAATGTGCCGGAGGCGATAAAGACCAACATCTTCGGCACGCTGAACGTCGCGAGAGCATCGCTCATCTACGAGGTCGAAAGATTCGTCATGATCTCGACCGATAAGGCCGTGAATCCCCGAAGCATGATGGGGGTCTCCAAACGGGTGGCCGAGATGGTTGTACAGTCCATGAGCCTTCGATCCAAGAAAACTCAGTTCGTATCGGTTCGCTTCGGCAATGTCCTAGGGTCGAGCGGCAGTGTCGTCCCCATCTTCAGAGAACAGATCGCCAGGGGTGGGCCCGTGACCGTGACACATCCGGACATGCGCCGCTATTTCATGACCATTCGGGAAGCAGTCCTCCTTGTACTGCAGGCAGGTACGATGGGTCAGGGAGGCGAGGTCTTCGTCCTGGATATGGGCGAACCGGTGAAGATAGTCGACTTGGCCGAGCAGATGATCCGTCTCTCAGGGCACACTCCGTATTCGGATATCCCCATCGTTTTCTCAGGCGTAAGGCCCGGCGAGAAGCTGTTCGAGGAGCTTCTCACGGCCGAGGAAGGCACGACCGCCACCCATCACTCCCAGATATTTGTGGCCAAGCAGAAGCCGCTGCCTTACGAATGGTTTGAAGACTGCCTCAAGAGCCTCGAGGAAGAGGTTTTCCCGCCGGATTACGAGTGTAGGCTGTTTGGGCCCAAGGACGCAGTAGAGGAAGTCGCGCGAGAAGTCCGCGAGGCGCGGCGTCAGACGGCGGCTTCCATAGCAGATACCCCCAAGGGACTGGCCGGCAGCAAATATTGGGGTGCCGAGAAGGACCGGTTGGTCCTGGCTGAAAGGGAGAACAACATGGTTGACATACTGAAGGAGATGGTCCCGAGCTACAGGCCGGGCCGGTCTCCCGGCCCCAGGGCCAAGAGCGGGGCATCGTAAGGTATGCGAAGAGCGTCTCCGGTATGGGTACCTGCCCTCCTCTGGATCGCAGCCCTGTCATTCGCGGTTCTTTGTCTTGCCTGCGGTGTCTTTCCGCGGCAGGCATCTCCAGAAGCCCTCCGTTATTTTGACGCTGCTTTTCTGGCCAGAGCCAGGGCGAGGGCCAACGCGGGCTACGTCAATTCAGGCTTGTCGGCGCTTGTGAGTTTCGGCGTATTGTACCTGTTCACCCGGGGAACCCCGCTGTTGGGACGGCCAAGGCTGGCCCAGTCGTTCTCCGGCTGCGTGACCCATCGAGGGGCCGCGTTGTTCGGCTTCGTATTGGGAACCGCGGCCTCCGCCCTCTTCGCTTTGGTGAGCCTACCCTTTAGCGCTTACGGTGGCTTCTTTCTGGAAAAGGCATTCGGAATGTCGAGAATAGGTTTCGGGACGTGGCTTCTCAACTATGCGAAGGGCTCCCTCTTGAATCTGGCCGCCTACGGGGCCGGAGGGGCGTTTGTCGCCTGGGTCCTCTTCCGGTTTCCGGGTAAGTGGCATCTAGTGACCACAGTCGCTTTTCTTGCCGCCGGCCTTGTTATGTCTGCCGCATATCCTCTCCTCATCGCTCCGCTTTTCAACGAGTTTCATCCACTGGAAGACCCTGCGCTCCTCATGGATGTGCGAAACCTCTCTACATTGGCAGGGATGGATGTTGACAAGGTGCTGGTCATGGAGGCTTCTGCGAAGACGGCAAGGGTAAATGCCTATTTTGCAGGAGTGGGGAGGACTCGTCAGGTGGTTCTCTACGATACGCTCATAGAGACTCAATCCCCTGACGAAATAAGGTTTGTGCTGGCCCACGAGCTCGGCCACTGGAAACACGGGCATATCATGTGGAGCAATCTGCTTTCCGGAGTCGGCGTCTTGGCTTGTCTGACCCTGTTCCGCGCCGCTTTCCCGGCCCAGGGGGCTCCCCTCCGGTACAGAGACCTGGAAGCCGCTCTTCTGGCTCTCTTGGCATTCATCATTCTGTTCTCATACATTTCGACCCCGGTCTCGGCTTATGTATCCCGGCGCTTCGAGAAAACGTCGGACGCCTTCGCTCTAAGTCTCACTCAAGACGGTGAATCCTTCATCCGCAGCCAGGTAAATATTGCCAAGAGCAACTTGTCTGATGTCGAGCCGCCACCCTTCATACGCTGGTTCGCTTGGACGCATCCCACTACGCTGGAACGGATTCACTCGGCTGAATAGTCGCTGACGCAGGCACTCCGCCACCGGGTTTCTTGTCCGCTTGCGCCTCACTGCCAACCATATTCCTGCCACCTCCTGCGATATATATGGGGCAATTGTACAAGATGAGGAGGCGGTAGCGTGTACCAGCAGCGGAAACTGCGGAGACCGGTGGTCTTGCTTACGCTGGCTCTCGTAGTGGCGATGACGTTTGTCTGCGTCTCGCCGGGGTTCGCCCAGGCTAAAGGCTGGGGCAAACTGAAGGACATCGGGAAGTTCGTTGAGAAGGCGCAGAAGAACATCAAGAAGCAGACGAATCTCTCCTTCTACGATCTCCAGGATGCACTGTGGGCGATGGCGTCCATAGCCAAGATGAAGGGGTTTGGCATAATCACCGGTTATGACGGCAACGTGTTCCGGCCGAACAGCTCTGTGAGCCAGGCCGAGGCCCTGGCGATGATCGTTAGGGCTTTGGGTAGGGAAGAAGAGGCCCAGGAGATCGCCGAGAGGTTCGCCGCCACGTACGCGGCTTTCGGGTTTGAACAGGACGACAGCCGGTATAGGTACGACTGGGACCACTTTGATGAAGATGACCTCGAGGAGTATCTGGAAGACCTGTCCAGATATCTTCAGTCTCGCAGCAAGAAGGTGAACAACCGGTACCTGCCGTTTGTTCCGAGCAACACCCAGTGGGCGTTGGGTTACATCCTGCTGGCGGTCGAAGAAGGTTGGGTCAAGATCTCCGAGGTAAACCCAAATGCATCGGCTAGCAGAGCGTGGGTGTCTATGGTCATGGTGCGCGCTCTGGGAGAAGATGACGCGGCCCTGGCCAGGATGAACACGAGGCTACCTTACAAGGACTTCAACGCGATACCCAAAGGCATGGTCGGATATGTGGCCGTGGCCGTGGAACTGGGACTCTTCCAGGGATATCCCGGAGGCCAGTTCAAGCCCAACAAAGCTGTTACCAGAGCCGAAATGGCTACAATCATAGACCGTTTCCTGAGCGAGGAGCTCCCCGACGAGACGGACTACAGCGCTACAGGCACCATCACTTCTCTGAGGAGCAACAAGATCACGGTGAAAGCCGCGTCAGGTCGCTCGACAACTTATACCATCTCACCCGACGCCTTGATCCTCGTGAACGGGAGACCGGGGGATTGGGATGACTTGAGTGTCGGCGACGCCGTTCAGGTCCTCTCCAACGGTGCCGGGGTGGCCCTCCTAATCACTCTGCTCGACGATGTCTCCGGGCCCAAGGTCAAGACCGTGACCGGTGAGATCGTGTTGGTCGTCGACAATGGGAGGATCTTCATTGAAGACGCCGACGGCGAGATCCAGTTGATCAAGTTGGCGTCCAACTGCAAGATCACCTACGGGTCCAGCGCTTTGGACTTCGACGACCTGCGTGTAGGCGACAAGGTGCAGGCGACTCTCGGAGCCAACGACCTGGCGACCGCTCTTAAAGTGACCGGGCGGGTACAGGTAACGGTGACCGGGCAGATAGTATCTATTCCGGGAAGCCGCAGGCTCAACATCAAAGATGCAGACGGCCTGACCCAGACAATCAGGCTGACGTCGGACTGCAAGATCACGTACGGTTCCGGTACGCTGAACTTCGACGACCTTCGAGTGGGCGACAAGATCCAGGCTACCCTCGGCGCCAACGACCTGGTGACCGCTCTCAAAGTGACCGAGCGGGCGCAGTTGACAGTGACCGGGCAGATAGTATCTATTCCCGGAAGCCGCAGGCTCAACATCGAAGACGCCGACGGCAGGACCCAGACGATCAGGCTGGCATCCGGCTGCAAGATCACGTACGGTTCCAGCACGCTGAACTTCGACGACCTGCGCGTAGGCGACACGGTCCAGGCGACCCTCGGCGCCAACGACCTGGTGACCGCTCTGAAAGTGACCGGGCGGGCGCAGGTGACGGTGACCGGGCAGATAGTATCCATACCCGGAAGCCGCAGGCTCAACATCGAAGACGTCGGCGGCAGGACCCAGACGATCAGGCTGGCATCCGGCTGCAAGATCACGTACGGTTCCAGCACGCTGAACTTCGACGACCTGCGCGTAGGCGACACGGTC
>DUUV01000006.1 GCA_012841375.1 Candidatus Fermentithermobacillaceae bacterium | reverse complement strand
TCCTTAGTCGAGTTCTACGAGATCCCAGGGAATGTTTGACCTGAAAGGAGAACACAAGATGACGGTTGAGTTCCAGACATTGGTCGCGCAAGTTGCCAATAGGAACGTACCGATCCCGAGTCTTGGCAAGACCCTTGATTCCCACGAGCTACTGATGAAGCGATACGAAGCTGCTCAACGCTGGGCACAGGCAGGTTTGCTACCAGATGAAGGATGGTCAGCTCCGCTGGGATTACAGCTGGAGCTCACGCACAAATGCAATCTTGAGTGTGTGCATTGCTACAACAATTCATCGGCGCATCGTACTGAAGACGACTTAACTACTGAGGAGTGGCTAGACGTTGCACGTCAAGCGGCGCACCATAGGGTTCTAAACGCAGTCATCTCCGGGGGCGAGCCTCTCCTGCGTCAGGATGCGATGTTTGGTGTCATGGATATACTGCACGAGGTCGGAACCAGGTTCCTCTTTATCACTAACGGATGGCTCGTCGATCCCCCCATAGTTCGAAGGTTGAGGAAGTACCGTTTTACATGGATTCAAGTAAGCATCGACGGTTCTCGCCCGGAGATACACGACAGAGTGAGACAGCGTCAAGGCAGTTGGCTCCGTGCCGTTAGGGCGGCGAAGATGCTAGTTGACGCGGGCCTGCCTGTCACGATCGCCCACGTGGTTACGCCGTGGAGCGTGGACTGGGTGGAAGAAATGTGTGACTTGGCAGCTCAGCTTGGTGTGCGTCAGCTGTTCTGTGATCGCTCTATCCTTGTGGGGCGGGCAGCAGTGAATCAGCCCAGAGTGGACTTGACCCCCGAACAGGAGGAGAAGCTCAGACAGACTCTCATGATGAAGCAGTCCCAATACAGGCAGCACCTTGTCATAAGACCTGCAGCTGATCCGGCAGTAAGCCTTCGCTTCTATATGGCTGAGCCGTCGAGGGTTTGTTTGATTCGGCCAAATGGAAACGTGAAGCTCGACTGCCTGGCGCCGTTTTCGTTCGGGAACGTGCGTGAAGAGCCTCTTGAAGTGATCTGGCAGAGGCTCAAGAAGGGCTGGAGTCACCCTGCAGTCCTCCAGTTTGTTCAGAGCATCAAGTCAAACCGTGATCTGACATCTCCGGGCGACGGCAGGGTAGTTCCCCACGTCAGTCCAGATATCGAGCTGTACAGGGACTCATACAAGGCGGTGAACTGTAATGAATGAACCACTTTGCCAGATAGTTAGAGACCTGACTTCTTACGAGGTGTGGAAACGTGTTCCGCTTCCGTTCCGTGAGGACCCAAGTGGGATCACGGTCATATTCGACGAGCGGATTGGCTCGACTGTCTACCTAAGCAGAACCGCTGCAAGGATTCTAAGCCTAATCAACGGGACACGCTCAATCCAGGATATTGTAAACACGCTACAAGTCGAGTATACGGAAGTTGATCCAAATGTACTGTACACAGACGTGCTTGGTGCAGTGAGAGACCTCGCGGGAAGAGGACTCATCCGGCGGGCAGGAGGCGTCCTCAGTGCGGAGGTCTGCTGAGAGCAGTCCTTTGCTTTACGTCGCACGATTGGCCTCGCCTGACATCTACAAGCTTTCCGTTGTCCTAATCCTCATGTCAGCGAGCCTGCTCCTCTCTTTTGCATTTCCGCTTGCCATGCGATACCTTATTGACGTTGCTCTTGCGAGGCGGGATTCGGCCGAGGTTGCGAGAGTCATCGTCATGCTCGGAGCCGCCTATCTCACCCAAGTTGGAATGAGCTATGTCGCTAATTATCTCTATGTCCGAGCAGCCAACGAATTCGTACTCAGGCTTAGACGCAGCCTGTTCGAGCGTATTCTGGCCCTACGTTACGAAGTAGCAGGTGGGACTGGCACTGGGGACCTCATTGCCCGTGTGATGGAAGACGTGGGAAGGATTCAGACTTTCTATATGTCCACCAGCCTGCGACTCATCACCTCGGTGCTATCTATCGTAATAGCTCTCTTTCTACTCATTCGCATGAATGTTTCTCTCACAGTTGTAGCTTCAGCTGCTGTGCCGCTCCAATTTCTCCTGTATCAGGTTGTGGCGCGGAAAGCGCAAGCGCTCTCCAGACGGGTTCAGCACCAAGTCGGGAAAGTCACCAGTTGGATTGCAGAGAGCATTCGGGGACTCATGGAGATCAAGGTGTTGACTGCAGAGAGGTTTGCCCGAGACCGTTTTCGCAGACTACTGGCAGAGCATGGTAATCTAAAGGTGACACTGCATCTCGTGTCATGCGCTGCTAGTCACGGTGGAACGCTCTTGACGTCGCTCGCTCCTCTGGTGGTGATATGGTTCGGCAGCCTACTCATTGCGAGAGGAGAGTTTACAATCGGCACATTAGTAGCATTTACAACGACTGTGGCTAGACTGTATTCCCCCATTGACGGTCTGGCGGGCCTGAACCTGGACTTACGCATCATGGTAGGCGCTGCAGAGCGAGTCATGGATTTGCGCGAGAACCTCCTGTGTGAGCCTGACGAGCCCGTGTTTCCACGCGATCAAGACCAATATGCATTGAAGTGGGGTGATGTTCAATTCGATCACGTATGGTTCCGGTATCGAGACAATACCCCCTTCATTCTTCGGAATCTGTCTTTTCGCATAGGTCAAGGTGAACACATCGCCCTCGTGGGCGACAATGGAACTGGGAAAACAACGGTCGCCAGGCTGATCCTTGGGCTGCTTGAGCCAACCCAAGGCGAGGTCTTGATAGGCGGTCAGAGCGTTTCTCAAGTGCCAAGAGACCTCCTGAGGCGCAAAATAACTTACATCAGTGGCGAACCGTACGTGTTCAATGCTACCCTGAGAGAGAACCTGCTCATTGCCAAGCCAGACGCAACCGATGATGAACTGCTTGACGTTCTTGAGGCTATGAACATTGAGATAGGGAACGGATTATGCCTGGATACTGTGTTAGCCGAGGGTGGGGTTCGCTTGTCCGCTGGACAGCGCCAGCGGATTTCCCTCGCGCGTGCTCTCCTACGCGCACCCGAGGTGTTGATCCTAGATGAAGCGACCTCCTCGCTCGATGCACCGTTTGAGAGGCATCTTCTGCGAGTGATTGCAGACCGCTTCCGCGGCAAGACTGTGGTGTTTATTGCACACCGCGAATCGACTCTAGAGGGAGCTGTTCGGCGCGTAGAGCTTAGTTGTTGTGGCGAAGCTGAAATGGACTCTGCCCGAGACTAAAGTCAGGAGGCCGGTGATCTAGTGCGAGTCGTAGGAGCTATTGCCGTCTTCGGGTCTGCGATTGCTCTCTCTGGTACCGCTGTCTGGGGGTTATGGAGAACTCCCAAGGTTAACCCCGGCCCGGTTCTGTCCGGTGGGTTTCTCACGCTCTGTCTGGCTATACTCTTGCATCTGGCCTACCCCTGGTTCACCCTTGGGTACTCGGCCAGATTCACGGTTCTGGCTTTGTCGATCTTCTCGGGGCTATCTCAAGTCTTTACGGCTTTGCGGGTGTCTTC
>DUUV01000106.1 GCA_012841375.1 Candidatus Fermentithermobacillaceae bacterium | reverse complement strand
TGAGACGACCATCACTGACACGAACCTTACGCCCGGCACCACCTATACCTACAGCGTAGCGGCACGCGACCGCGCCGGGCATACGTCGGAGCCTTGCGCGGCACAAAGCGGCACTCCCGTGGATACCGCACCTCCGGATGAGCCGCAAGACGAACCCGAGGATGAACCGGAAGACGTGGAACCGACTTCACCAACTGACCCCGGCCCATCCACTGAGGAAATAAGGGGAGCGAGCTCGCCTGATACCGACGTGGAGATTGCGAGCCCGGCCGGCAGCATGAGCCTCTCCATACCGGCCGGAGCCACCGACACGGTAGTCGAGTTCGCTGTCGACGCTTGGACGGCTGAGGAGACGGACAGCCTGCTTGACGATGCCACCCCGCCCGACGGTTTCACTCCTGTCGGCCCGGTAATCCAGTTCTCAGCAACAGCCACCGAGAACTCTGAACCGGTGACCTCGTTCAAGAAGCCGCTGGTCTTCGAACTGGAACTCTCGGCAGACGACCTCGCAGGCATCACGGATCCGCGAAAGGTCGGGCTCTATCGGCTGAATGATGACGGCTCGCTCACATTCGTTGGCGGAAAATTGGTGGGGAACCGCTTGGTCGTGTACATGGACCACTTCAGCCACTACATCGTGGGCGAAACCCTTGCGACATTCGATGACATCCAGGGCCATTGGGCCCAGTCTGATATCGAACTCATGGCTGCCAGATGGGTTGCGCGAGGGCGTCCTTCCGGCCTATTTGACCCGGAGGCCCCCGTCACCCGCGCAGAGTTCGCAATCATGCTCTCGAGGGCGATGCTCCTCAGGCCATCAGACAACGATCCGGGTTTCACCGATGTAACGACAAGCGACTTCTTCTGCACAGAGCTGGCCGCAGCCGTCCAAGCGGGGCTAGTGACCGGATACGACGACGGCACGTTCCGCCCCAATGCGGTTGTGACCAGAGAAGAGATGGCGGTCATGATCGCCCGCGCGCTTCGTACCCTGGGGTCGGTCACTGAGAGCAGCAACCCAATGAATGTTCTCACAACCTATGCCGACGCGGAGGACGTATCGGCCTGGGCTCTAGCGGATATAGCCGTGGCTATCGAGATGGGCATCCTCCGGGGAGTTGGAGACGACTTGTTGGCACCCAAGGCAAACGCCACCCGTGCAGAGGCAGCAACGATGGTGGCGCGATTCTGGGACAGATAGATAGGCTATCCGGTGGCATCTGCACGAAGCCGCCCCATGGGCACTGACTCGAGTATACTACTCGCGCTTGCCATGGGGCGGATGGATACGTGGGAATAGCTTCACCGGATAGCCCTCCGCGGGCCAAGAGGGCCACACGTAGACACCGGCCCGTCCAACGTGTCCGCAGTTTTCTCGACCCTTCGCCGGTGGAGGATACATGTCCTCGGTTGTGGCCCTCCCAACTTCTGTTTCGGAGGTTTTGTGTACCTCTACCGGTTCAACACTGCCAGGATAAGCCGCATGACTACGGTACATGCTCCGGCACGAGTGGCGTTACCCTGCGGGTCGGCCACGTTTCCGGGTTTCCCCGTGAGTATCCCGTACTCCTGCATGAGTTCCGTTGCCGCCCGTGCCCAGTCGCTTATCATGTCACCGTCACTGAACGAACCGGCGGCTCCTACATCACCTGGCCTCAACTCACTGCCATCGTCTACGGGTATGGCCGAGAACTTGGCAGTCACGACGGTATCGCTGCTAGGCATAGTAAAGGTGGTCTGGGCCGCAGTAGGATCTGCGAACCCCCCTCCACCCGATGACTCCCAGCCGGCAAACCGGTAGTTGGCATATGGGCTTGACGGCGTTGTATAAGCTGGGTGCGGTTCTTCTCCTATCATGTATCAAGGTGCTATATACTCGAAATAGATCCTGCAAGAACCGGTTCAGGGGACATTGCCAAGGGACAGGAGGCTCTAGACGTGGCGAGAAGTCTTGGGCGCGCCGTAGCGATCTTCCTCATTATCTGGACATGCCTTCTCCCCGGTCCCGTATATGCTCATCCTCCGGCCGTAGAAGTCGTGAACCAGTGGTGCCTAGATGCCATAAATGCTCCTACCGACCTATCTACATATGCCTGCGAAAACGAAGTGAGAGTGGCAGTTGTTGACTCCGGGATTTGGGCAGGGAACCCATACATTGACGGCGGTAGCCTCGTAGACGGCTATAACTATGCCCTGGAAAGCAGCGTCACCCACGACCTCATAGGACACGGAAGCCAGGTCACAGCCATCATAGCCGGAGCAAGAGCCAGAGACAGGCAGCTTACCGGTCTCGGAAGCTCAGCCGAGATAGTCCCCCTAGTTTGGATCACCAGATACCCCAGCGGGGTTACACTCAACGGAGGCGTCCCGGCCCTCGTAAGGGCCATTAGGGATGCGATTGACGTGTACAACTGCCGGATCATAAACGTGAGCTCCGGAGTAACCCTGGATGAAGCCGAGCTTCGTGAGGCAGTAGCTTACGCTGAGGAAAAAGGAGTCATTGTCATATCGGCTGTGGGAAACAGGAATCAGTCTGAGCCCGAAGCCGTATACTACCCTGCCGCGTACGAAACAGTCATCGGCGTAGGGTCGGTCAATCGGGATCTTTCGATATTAGACTTCTCTCAGCGAAATGCCGGTGTTACGGTGACTGCGCCGGGCGAGGGCGTCGCTTCGCTTTCACCCGATACGTCGGTGAGAACTCCGTCGCTTCGAACGTGATGTACCAGACTCCGCCGTTCTGCTCCAGCCTCGACGGAACAGTCGTCACGACGCCGCTTTCGGATTTGTGGACAACGGAGATGAGTTCCTTCACATCCAAGAGGTGTTCGGGCATCGGCAGGGAGATGGTCACGGAATATCCCGCTCTAGGCTCTGTCTTCTGATTCGTGCCTTTGATATAGAGGGATATGTCGAAGGGGTAGACCTGAGTGCCTGCAGTAAACCCGAAGCTCGCCTCGTCTTCGTCCGTGTCGGAGATCTTTACCTCCACCGAACTGGAGAAGGCGTCATCCACATTGGCACTGGAGAAAATGGTCGGGGCGACTGGACTTGAACCAGCGACCTCATGGTCCCGAACCATGCGCGCTACCAAGCTGCGCTACGCCCCGACACGCTCTGTATTATAGCACCGGGCAGGTATCTCCGGCAAATTGCGTCGCGGGAGACCACTCGCAATACGACCGGTCTCCCGCTTCATTCCGCAAACTCAGCGACTTAGTCCTCGTAGGTAAAGGCGTCCTCGAGAGTCACCGTTCCACCAAACGTTGTAATGACTACGTCAACGGTTCCGGCGGTGCCTACTTCCGGTGTAACCACGATGAGCTGATCATCGAGATCATTTGAAGCTATCACTGCAGCAACACCTCCAAAGGTCGCGGTGGCGCCTCTCAGGTTGCTGCCAGAAGGCGCTCCCGACTCAGACAGTCGGCTCCTCAAGCAACGTTTCCACCCGCGGCAATGCCTCGGTCGCGGCCCTTATTCCCTCCGCAATCAGTTGCGACGCCCGGTAGAACTGGTGGGCATGGAAGCGTCGCACATCGGGCCGGATGAAGAGGTCTGCCTGCATATTGGGCCTGAAAGGCTCACGCCCCTGCTCCAGAATGGACGAGATAATATCAAGACCCACCAGGGTTGCCCGAAAAGCCGTCCAGCCCTCGCCGTTCCTCGGCTTCACCCGTTCTTCTTGTTTCCCCTGTTCCGTTCGAGAAGTCCCAAGGTGCAGGCGAGATATCATGTCTTTCAACCGGTTGTTCTTCCCAAGCGCATGTCCACGTTGCCCGTTAGCCGTGATATCGTCGGTGTGGCCTTCTCGCCTCTCATCCGGTCCGGCGCTCTCAAACAGTTTCCTGGACACACCGTGATACGTCTCGAGAGACTTCTGCCACGGTACATGCGGCTCTCTGGCGAGCTCTTGAAGCTTGGCCTTCATCTCACGCATCTGCACGAAGGACATTCCCAATCCGATCGCGGTCCTCACCCAAAAGTCATAGGGGTTGTGCACCTCCACCCCTATGACCTTGCGGGCGCCCAGGGCCCTCGCGGCGCCGATTGGCACATTGTCGATAAGCCCTCCATCCACCAGTACTCGCCCTTCGATGGTAACCGGCTCGAAGATCCCCGGGATTGACATACTAGCCCTCACGGCTTCGTCTATCCGTCCCTCAGTGATGTAGACAGGCTCTTCGCTCCCCAAGTCCGCGGCCACCACGACGAAGTTCATGCCCCTGTCGCGCAGGTCACTGAAGGTCATGTCGCCCACAAAACCGTGGAATATGGACTTGACCACGTCTCCCTTTAGGGCGCCGCTGTGGAGGTTTACGTCTGCCCACCCGGCCATGGTGCGGGCCGTCACGGAACGGGCGATTCTTTCGGCCTCATCCAGCTTCCCGGACACGTACGCCGCGCCGATAATGGCACCCATGCTGGTCCCGGCCACTATCGGGAAGGTGATCCCCTGGGAGGACAACGCTTTCAAGACGCCGATGTGACACAATCCTCTCGCCGCGCCGCCCCCGAGTGCGATCCCGATAGAACCGGGCTCGGACGATGGGTCCACGTTCATGCAGGTCACCTCAAAGTCATCTTACGCCTCACCGAGTCCGGTGGTAACGCCAGGCCGCCGGTGGGGCTCTGCGGCGACAGGCAACGGAACTCGCCCCGAGAGCACCGGATACTCACGGAGCTTATCCCCAGACGGCTTCTCCTTTCCACCTGATTCTGATATCCTACTTTTGTTCTGCACATGCCGGCTCCCAAGACCCACTTTCCTTGGTGAGAGTGGCTCGCTTCCGCTGAAGAAGGGCCGAGGGCCAGGCGCGCGCGCCAATACGCAGCCGGCACCTTGAGGAACAACCCGTGTTCGAAGGAAAGGCTATGCCTGTGGGCGCGTAGTTTCAGGCGCGACGCGGTTTTTTCGCAGGGCAAGCGGCATCCTTACGACCGGAGGCCGCAAACCGGAACCGGCGACTCCGATACCTGGAGCCGGAGTCCGGAATCGAGAGCAATCGTTATTCGGCTCGTTACATCTGAAGCAACCGGCGCGTAGAAATACAGGGCCCGATGGCCCGGGCACCAACCGGGTTGAGAACTGAGAAGCAAGGAGGCGAGAAACGTGGCAGTCTACGAGAAGCCTGAAATACGCGAGCTCATTGAGGCCAGAGACTGGGCATCACTCCGCGACCGTATGTCGAAGTGGCGCATTCCGGATATCGCCGACCTCATCTCGGAACTGGACAAGGAATACAGTGTGCTCCTTTTCAGGTCTCTGCCAAGGAGTATCGCCGCCGAGGTTTTCGCTGAGTTCGATACTCCCGACCAGGAAGCGCTCCTCCGCGACCTCACCGATGAAGAGACTCGCCACATCATTGCCGGCCTCGCGCCCGACGACCGGACGGCGATCCTTGAGGAACTGCCTGGCCGGGTTACACAGAGGCTCCTGAACCTCCTTAGCCCGGAGGACCTCAAAGAGGCCCGGTTTCTTCTCGGTTACCCCGAAGACAGTGTAGGAAGGCTCATGACCCCAGACTACGTGGCCGTGCGTCCTTTTTGGACGGTTGAGACGGCCATGGACCACGTGCGGAAGATGGGCAGGCAGACCGAGACGGTAAACGTCGTTTACGTCACCGACAGGTTGTGGCAGCTGGTCGGAGCAGTGTCCCTCCGCCAATTGGTCCTGGCGCAGCCTGCCGACCTGATTTCTTCAATCATGACCACTCCAGCCGTAAGCCTCTCAGCGTTCGCAGACCGGGAGGAAGCGCTCCGGACAATGAACAAGTACGGGCTCTTCGTCTTGCCCGTCGTCGACTCCGGAGGTATCCTCGTGGGACTGGTCACAGGTGACGACATCCTGGAACTCGCCGCTGAAGAGGCGACGGAGGACTTCCATAAAGGCGCGGGCGTGAGCCCCTTGCGCGTCGGATTCGGGGAAGCCACTATAGGCCTGCTCTACAAGAGCAGGATCGGGTGGCTCATGGCCCTCATCTTCATGAACCTTATCGCGGCAGGCGTCATCGCCCGCTACGAGCACGCAATATCACAGGTAATAGCCCTGGTTTTCTTCATGCCCCTCATCATCGGGTGCGGGGGCAACGCCGGAGCGCAAGCCGCCACCCTGGTCATCCGGGATCTTGCCACCGGAGACGCCGACTACGGCGACGTTTTCCGACTGATCCTGAAGGAGCTGGGAGTCTCGCTGATGCTCGGCCTTACAATCAGCCTGGTCGTCTGGGGGCCCGGTGTCCTTCAGGGCGGAGCGCCTGTAGGCTGGGTCGTCGCACTGAGCGGCGTGATAGTGGTTGGTATGAGCGGCGTGCTTGGGATCGCCACACCCATGTTGTTGGGAAAGTTGGGATTTGACCCGGCGGCGTCCAGTTCGCCTTTGATCACTTCTTTGATTGACCTTCTTGGGGTCATTGTCTATTTCTCAATCGCAAGCCGCTACTTGAGCATCTGAGGTAATGCCGGAGCCAGCCGGTTAAGACGAACAAGTGACCACCGGCGCCCAGGAAAGCCGGATGCCAGAAGGAGGTGCGCCAAGTGTCTACGAGGATGCCTGAGATGAGGGAACTCATCGACAAGAGAGACTGGAGTCGCCTGAGAAGGCTGGTCACCAGGTGGCCGGTAGCAGATGTGGCTGAACTGCTCTTGGAGCTCGACAAGCCGGACAGGATGATAATGTACCGGTCGCTCCCGAGGCTTTTGGCCGCCGAGGTATTTGCCTACATGGACAGCCATGAGCAGGAAGACTTCCTGAGAGACCTCACTGACGAGCAGGCCAGAAACGTTGTGGAGAACTTGGCGCCCGACGACCGGACAGCGCTCCTCGAGGAGCTTCCCGCTGAAGTCGTCCAGAAGCTCCTGAGCCTCCTCGACGGCGAAGACCTGAAAGAGGCAAGGCAACTACTTGGGTACCCCGAGAGAAGCATCGGGCGACTCATGACTCCTGACTATGTCTCCGTCCGGCCTGACTGGACCATCGAGAGGACCATGGAGGAAGTCCGGAAAAAGGGAAGAGATAGCGAAACCATCAACTCCATATATGTCACCGACGCGGCCTCCCGGCTGGTAGGTTCGGTAAGCCTCAAAGACGTGGTCTTGGGGAATCCGGCCGATACGGTACGAGGCATAATGCGCACACCCGCGATAAGCGTGAGCGCTTTCGAAGACCGCGAGGAAGCCGCCGATCTCCTGGAAAGATACGACCTCTGGGCGCTTCCGGTGGTGGATTCAGAAGGGGCACTGCTGGGTATTATCACGGGCGATGACGTATTCGAGATCGCCCGGGAAGAGACTACGGAAGATTTCCACAAAGGCGCCGGAATCACGCCTCTACACATCCCGCTCAGGGATGCCAAACCGGCTCTTCTCTACAAGAGCCGCATTGTATGGCTGCTGCTTCTTGTCGGCGTTTACCTGGTATCAGGCAACATCATATCGAGATTTCAACCGGTCATTACGCAGGTGGTCTCTTTGGTCTTCTTTCTCCCCCTGCTCATAGACAGCGCGGGCAACGCCGGTTCCCAGTCGGCGACTCTCATGGTCCGCGCGCTGGCCATGGGTGATGTCGACTCAAGAGACTGGCTGAGAGTGCTGGGAAGGGAAATCGTCCTTTCCCTTGCCCTCGGCGTGACTATGGGCCTTGCGGTCTGGGGGGTGGCTCGGTTCATTGGGGAGCCGGCGGTCGCAGTCATTACAGGGGCTTCCATGGTGATCTCCGTTCTCATCGCCTCACTGGTGGGCATAACTGTACCTCTTGCCCTCGACCGGTTTGGCCTTGACCCTGCCGCAGCAAGCTCCCCGTTCGTCACGTCCGTCGCGGATATCATGGGCGTCTTGGTCTATCTCTCAATGGCCAGATGGGCCTTGGGACTTGGGTAGACTCTCCGACCTCCAGCTGCCCGGCCTTCTGGAGTTCACGCTGCAGGCGCAGTACGTGTCGTCTATTGGCCAAGTCCCACCCGCGCATGGCCGCCCTTAGCAGGAGAGGTCTTGCATGTTTCCTGTATCCTGCCACCGTGCCCCTGTAGGTCAAACGATTCACCGGGCAACCCTCCCAAGAGAGAGTATGCCCGGGGGCTATGACATATTGACTTTTTGGCGGCCTAAGGCTTCACCGCGACCTTCAGGGCCTTTCCTGACCTTACAAGCGCGAAACCTTCAACGATGTTCTCGAGGGACACCGTATGGGTCACTATGGCCCGAGGCTCTATTTGGCCCGAAACGATGAGCTCCAGAGCCATATCCCATTGCCTCTTGACCGAGCTCCGGGCACCCACAACCCGGAGTTCGTGATAGTGAATGAGGTTGGTGTTGAGGGTCACCATTGGAGAAGTCTCGGGAAGTCCGGAGAAAAAGAGCACCTGCCCCATCCTGCCCGCCATTTCCAGCGCCTGGGCTTGAGCGGTCGCAGATACGCAAGCCACGATCACGATATCGGCGCCCTCACCCTGGGTAAACCTCATCACTTCGTCCACGGGGTCTTGACGGCCACCGTTCACCAGATGTTCCGGGCCGAACTTACGGGCAAGATCCAGCCGTTCGTCTTTGAGATCCACAAGTATGGTCTTGCCCGCGCCCTGCCTCTTGGCGAGGAGGAGATGCAGTATGCCTATGGGGCCTGCTCCGATAATCGCCACCGAAGCTCCCGGCCGCCAATCTAGCTTTTCCTGACCGTTTATGACGCAAGCCAGAGGCTCGATGAGTGTTGCATGTTCCGGAAGGATGTCACCGGGGATCTTTACAACGAAACCACCCTGGACGGCTGAGGCAAGCACGGGGCGCAGTTCGGCGAAACCTCCCTGCGGTCTCCCGCCGACCCTGCCTCTTTGGAGGCACAAGTTGTTCGACCCCGCCTCGCAGTACTTACACTTCTCGCATGTCACGGGACAATCGGCCACCCGGTCGCCCACGCGGAATCCCTCGACACCCTCTCCCACCTCTATCACGGTGGCTATGGTCTCGTGGCCAATGATCTGACCTTGGTGTTTTGACCCTGCTTCAAACGAACGGAGGTCGCTCCCGCAGATGGCACAGGCCTCTACCCTCGTGAGGAGCCCGCCCGGAGGGCAGACCGAGTCTGGGGTATCTCTCACGACTATCTTTCCGGGCCCTTCAAAGAATGCGGCTTTCATCCCGCCGGCCCCCCCTTTCGCGGAAGACGTTCTTCACTTCCTTACCTTTTGCCCAACATCCCAATACCTCATAGTCATCCGATAGTACCACTACGTCGGCATCTTTTCCCGGAGCCAGGGAACCTTTCCTGTCGAACAGGCCGAGAGCTTTGGCCGGATTCACGGTGGCCATCCTCAGGGCTCCTGCAAAGGGGACTCCCACTATTTCGACCATGTTCCTCAAGCAATCAAGGAGGAATACAGAGCTGCCTGCAAGAGTGCCGTCCTCCAGCGTAACCTTCCCGTCTGTGCCCAAGGTAACACGCCTGCCCAAGAACTCGTATTGACCCGGCGGCAAGCCGGTGGCAGGCATCGCGTCGCTAACCAGGACCACCGAGTCAACTCCGCAGGATGTCACAAGCATGGACATGGCAGCCGGATGGACGTGAATTCCATCGGCGATGAGTTCGCGGAACACCCCTTTCTGCACAAGGGCGGCACCGAGCGCTCCCGGCTCACGGTGGTGGAATCCCCGCATGGCGTTGAAAGTATGGGTGACGATGTTGATCCCCGCCCGAAATCCCTGCGCGGCTTCTTCGTACGTGGCGGCCGTATGTCCCATAGATGCAGAGATGCCAAGCTCCAAGAGGTACCGGATCATTTGGAGTGCGCCCGGCAACTCGGGAGCCAGAGTCATCCGGCTTATGCTTCCCCCAGCCAGTTCCACCCACCTCGAAAGAAGCGAAACGTCGGTGACAATGACGTGCTCCTTTGCCATCGCCCCTGGAAAGAGGGAGCTCAGGAACGGCCCTTCCAGATGAAGTCCGAGCGCCTCTGAGCCGCCTGTGCATTGGAACGAGACATACTCTGAGGCCGCCGTGATCGCGGCCTCCATTTCGTCCAGAGGCGCTGCACCCAGGGTTGGCTGGAACGCGGTTACGCCGTGAAGGGCCAGAACCCTTGCCATGCCTTCGAGAGCCCCGGCCCCTCCTAAAGCACTGTTGCCGCCCGAACCGTGCACGTGCAGGTCGATTAGGCCGGGGATTACCATGTTGTCTCCAACATCGAGGATGGTCACGGGTCCCGGAGGAGCGTCCGGCGAAGTGCATCCCGGAGGGGCATCTGATAGTGCGCTGCGCGAAGCGCTCTCTGCAGCTTCCGGAACCCCGTCTGGAACCCGGGCACCCAAATGGGATTTCTCCACGGCGACGATCTTTCCCGCGCTTATCCGGACAAACCCTTCAAAGGGCTCCCCGTCTCCCGTGTATATGCGCTGTGAGATCAGCGTGATGTCGTCTCGGAACAGAAGATCACCACCCAACACCGGCTGCTACCGGCAACACCTCTTGCGGGCGACCTTATTGCCTATACCCAGGCCTTCTCAGCACTTGGCCCACAATTCGCCCGGTGTGCTTTCCGTTTTCGATCACCATGACGCCGTTCACCATGACCCACTCGATTCCCTTCGGATACCGGCGAGGATCGTCGAAGGTAGCCGTATCGATGATAGTGTCCGGGTCGAACAGAACTAGGTCGGCACTGGCTCCGGGCCTCACGATTCCACGGTCCCAGAGCTTAAGGCGACCGGCTGCCATCCCCGTCATTTTGTACACTGCCTGTTCCAGCGTGAGGACTTTCTCTTCCCTGGTGTACTTCCCCAGGACGCGCGGAAACGTGCCGAACGTGCGGGGGTGAGGGTGTCCCTTGGCCAGCGGCCCATCCACAGCAGTAGCGCTGGAGTCCGAGCCAATCATGACCAATCGATGGGCCATGACGGTCTTCACGTCTTCCTCACACATGCCGAAGTTGGCCTCGCCAACCTCCAGTTCTTCCTCGATGAGAAGCCTCCATGCAGCCTCAACTTCGCTTATGCCCCAGATGGCCGCTATCTCCGGAATGCGTTTGCCCTGTGCAAAGCGGTTCTTTTCCGAACGGACGCTTGTTATGAGAAGGCGATTCCACCCACCGCCTGAACGGTTCTCATTCACAATCTCCTTGAGCTGCGCTCCGACCTCCGGATCCTTAAGTCGCGCCAGGAGAGCCTTTGGGCCGCCTTCATGGGCCCATCCCGGGATGATGGAAGTAAGTGAGGTGGCCGAAGCTATGTAGGGATACTGGTCACAAAGGACATCAACCCCTTGGGCCCGAGCCTCCTCAATCATCTTTAGGGAGTCTTTCACCAAGCCCCAGCCCTTCTCGGCGGTCACCTTGTGGTGAGAGATCTGTACCGGGACTCCTGCCTCGCGTCCTATGGTGATTGCCTCTTCAACCGACTCCAAGAGCCGGAGGCCCTCGTTTCTCATATGAGTCGCGTAGATGCCTCCGTAGGGCGCCATCGCTTTGGCGAGCTCAACAAGTTCCTGCGTATCCGCATAGGAACTGGGGGGATAGATGAGTCCTGAAGAGTAGCCAAAGGCCCCGGCCTCCATAGCCTCGACTATGTGACTCTGCATCTCCGTCAGTTCGGACTCGGTTGGCGGCCTCCTGTCATATCCCATGACGGAGCTTCTGACCGCGCTGTGACCTACCAGAGGGACAATGTTGAGGCCTACTCCGTTCCGTTCAAGAGCACTCAGGTATTCTGAGAAAGTCGTCCAAGTTATTGGGCTTCCCTCTTCGGTGGTCGTTTCCATCTGGGCGGCCCTGCGCTTCTCTCCAAATGGAGCAGCCGACGCGCCGCACTGTCCGATCACCTCGGTGGTCACACCCTGCATCAATTTGGACTCCCCACGGCGGTCCAAGAACCACGTTGTATCCGAGTGGCTGTGAGAATCGATAAGTCCGGGCGCCAGGATAAGCCCATGTCCGTCGATGACCCGGTGGGCGTCTCCCTCCACTCGCCTTCCGAGTTCCACAATCTTTCCTTCTCTCACGGCGACTTCGCCGTGGAAGTACGGTGCGCCAGTGCCGTCTACGATGCGAACGTTTGTGATCTTGAAGTCATACATGTCTCTTGCCTCCTCTCTACTTCAGGCTGGAATTCGAGGCCAAACACCCTAACACCTTGCGGCTACTTGAGCCAGAGCGTCCTTCATAGATGGGCCGCTTGCCTAAGAGAGAATCCGGTCGTGCAGAATTTAGTGGAAATTCGAGGCTCCAAGCACTAATCACACTGATAAAGGCTTCGATATTCATATCGAAACCGGGAGGAATGCAACATGTTGGGTGTGACTACAAGTGACAAGAGTCCTCTGACCCAAGTCTCCCAAGAGATAGGCACTCTAGAAAGTGTCGTGGTCTCCGTCTTGGACGGTACCAATGTCCTTCGGAACTGCATGGGTGACGTCCACAGGCTCACCGGCGATCTCAATACGGCGCTGGCGCAGATTTCGGACGGAGTAAACCGCCAGGCAGGCTCGTACGAAGAAATCGGGCGATTGGCAACTGAGATCGCCGAGTCGATGAACACCGTATCGGCCAAGACCGAGGAGCTCGCCGTAGCGGCCGAAGAGACGATGTCTTTGGCCAGATCGGGATCGGAAACGGTGAAGAGAACCCTGGCGGAAATGAGGTCCATCCGGGACACGGTGATCAGAAACGCCGAGGAAATCGCCGATCTTGGCCGCCGGTCCGCGCAGATCGGAGAGATCGTGGCCCTCATCAGTGAGATCGCCGAACGGACCAACCTCTTGGCCCTGAACGCGGCGATCGAGGCAGCCAGAGCGGGAGAACACGGGCGAGGATTCGCCGTTGTCGCCGCCGAGGTCAGAAAACTGGCCGAGAAGTCCAACTCGGCGGCAAAGGACATCTCCAGTCTGGTGCAGGACATAGACAAGAGGACCGAACAAGCCATCGCTTCCATGCGCAAGGGCACGGAGCAGGTTGAGCAAGGAGTAGTGTTGGCGGCCGAGGCCGGCCGGGCGCTGGAGAGCATCGACTCGGCAGTCGAGACTTCCGCAACCGAGATAACCTTCATATCTCAAAGCACGGTCGACAGCGCCAGCCGAATCGAGAACCTGGCCAGAGCGGTCCAGGACGTCACGCTCATCTCAAGCCAGAACTCAGAAACAATACGAAAGATCGCCGAAGCCGACTGGTTCAGCAAAGCCATCAAGACATTCGAAGAGACAGCCGGAAAAACATACCGGGACGCTGCCGAGTCCGCCAGGATAGTCGCCGATCTGCGTTCGAAAATCGCGTCTTGGATATAGGCCGAAAGTCTTATTTTGATCGGGAGGTCAGGATGGCACCTTAAATTCCTATAAAGAGCGGCCGCCCTGAATGCGATAACTACATTACGGAGAGGAGGAAACGACCGTTGGCCAATTGCATCTCTTGCGGTGTCTCGAACCTGGGAATGGGAAGATCGCCCCTGGTCATCGTGGACAGCGAGTGGTATTGTGATGACTGCTTGCCCAAGAAAAAAGGCCGCGTCCGATGTCACCAATGCGGTAGAGAACCTTTTGAATCGGACAACCATTTCAAGACAGTACAGGGCCAATTCCTCTGCACCGAATGTATGGAAAAGGCCGGCATCCAGAAGAAGTACGACTACATAATGCAGTCGATCGCCAAGACAACAACGGTGGTCAAACCTCCGTCGGCAGGGAACGACATCGCCGCGAGTCTCGGCGGACTGCGGATTCTGCTGGACCAGAACCTGTCCCCCGGGGAGACGGTCACCTACGCTATACAGGGAAATGCGGGTGAAGCCCTTGCATGCTCCAAATCGAATGTCTTCATCCTCAAGTCGGGCATGGCCGTAGGTTCCATCACCGGACGCAAGTGCTCCAAGTTCCCCTGGGAACAGGTGAAGTCGGTAGACCTGAAGATCGGGAACCTCTACGGAGTGCTCGAAATCACAGACGGCAAAATGCCCCAACACGACGCAAACGACATAACCAGGGCGAAAAAGGCGGATAACGCCATAACGTTCTTGCTCTCCCGGAAGAGCGAATTTGACCAGGCAGTAAACAGCATCCAATCATACCTGCGCAGATAGGCGTTTCCGAGAGAACAATAACCAGTAAGAAACCTCCTGCGGAAAGGGCACACTAGAACCCGCAGGAGGTTTTGACTTGGCCAAACCCTTACCGCTCCGACACAAAGGAAATGACAGTCTGTTCACGGCAGTTGAGATGTCTCTCATCTCTACAATGGCCGGAGTCCCGCTCCACGTACACGCAGAAGGGCTCCGGGGCACCGGCAAGACGACCGTAATGCGGTGGGCCAAAAACTCGGTGCCCCGCATCTCCCGTCTCAAAGACTGTCCGTACCACTGCGAACCGAAGAGACCCCATTGTCCCCTCCACCGGGAGACGGGGACTACTGAGGATGGTCTGGTTGAAGAGATCCCGATGCCCTTTGTTGAAATCGGACACGGGGCAAAGCTGGGCACGATACTGGGAAGTATCGATCTGGAGAAACTGACCGACTCCGAGCGTCCCCACGCTTCGCTACTGCCCGGATCCATCCCGATGGCCAACAGAGGCATCATCTTCATAGACGAAGTGAACCGCCTGGCCGAGACCGCCCCCGAGATCACGGATGTGCTTCTTTCGGTAATGGGCACCAAGCCTGGGCGCGTCAAAGTTGAGGAAGTGGGTCTCGCGCCTTTCGAGATAGAGGTAACGGCATCCGTGTGGGCCGCCTCCAATCCGGACGAAGACCCGGGTCCACTTGAGGACATCCGGAGACAACTGGCGGATAGGTTTGACCTGGTGGTCCCCGTCCAAAGGCCCCAGGACGCATCGGTCGTTGAGCGGATCTTGTCGCGGGAAGGCGAGCAGGACTCATCCGAAGCGGAAAAAGCCTTCCTCAAGGACGCTGCGGAAAAAGCGGCGAGACTGGGGAACGTAGTGGTTCCCCGGTCCATCGTCAGGTACCTCGCCCAGTTGTACATCCACAGAAACGTTGAGAGTCTGAGGGCCGTAGAAGCCCTGGAACTGTCGTCTCGCTTGGCTGCCCTCATCGCCGGCAAGACCGAGGTCTCCTTCGACGAACTCTTGGTGGTCGTACCGTTGGTGCTGCGACACAGGGTGGAACCCCTTACGCTGTCTGAGATCCTGAAGGACCTCGAGATCCGCCGCGCCGCCGGAAACCGCCCTACCGCCACACCGCCGCCCACTTCGCCGGACGAAGGCAGTTCCTCAACACCCGAAACGGACGCAGCGCGCCGGTTTACGGCGGTTCCCCCGTCAGTTGCCGATAAGCCTGCCCGGCTGCCCGCGCCTGTGCCGCGGAGGGATGGGCGGGAAGGCGAAGGAGGAGAGAGGGAGGCGACGGCCGCCGGATCGGCTTCTCCCTCATTGAGCGTCGCTGAAGGGACTAGGCAGGGTTGGCTTCAGCAAGCCCTGGCAAGGTATAGGGCTTCTCTTCGTAACAGGTTCGATAGACTAGGCTCAGGGGCCCACGACACGGGTTCCACTGCGGCCTCGCGTCACCGGAGCTCAGCCGGACCCGGGACCCATCGCCCCGCTACCGAGTACGTGCCCGTACACAACACCGGCAACGCAGTGCCCGTCTCCCCCGCCGAACAGGCCAGAAGGCTAAGCGCCCTGCCTTGGGATCAACTGGTCACTCCCCCTGAATGGGAGGACTAGCGCCGGTGATCGCCTTCCCGGAGGGGGCGTCGACCGGGCAGAGAAACGCCATCGCCCGGCTTAGGCGTCTGCTCGACGAGCAGGGCGCGGCCAAAATCGGAGAGACTGCCGTTGTCTCCCTGAAAGTTCACGTTCAGGACCTCTCGGTCCCCGACGAGGTGACCGCAGTCGTGACAGGCGACGCGGGAGCGGTCTTCTACAGCCGGGAACGTCCGGGCGAAGTCCTTCATATCGACGTGTTCCACTCACCTGGATGCCTGAACCCAAAGGTTGTCGGACGCCGTCTCATATCATCCCTATCCGGTATCCGGTTCAAACCTACTCCGAAAACGCCTTCAACCGGACTCGGGCACCTCCTCTCTTACATCGACATCCAGACCGGCGCGGGCGGAGGAAGGCTTGACGGAAACCTCACGTACGGCCAGGAGGAGGGTGTACGCAGAGCCCATACTACCCACGTCCACATCGCCTGCTTGATGTCGCCGGAAACCGTAGCGGCGGTCTTCACCATGGTCGCGTCGGTAGAATCCGCGGCCCTGGAGGCCGGTCTCGAGCTCAGAAAGGTAAAAAAGGTCCGCCTGTCCAGAGGCGGGGGGCCCATGGACATGTCGGACTACTGCGCGTCGAGCGACTCGCTCCTCAGGCACATGCCTTCGCCGGACCAGGAGAGCGCTGCCAATCTGTACCGCCGGGAGGCTCTCGCGAGAAAGGCTGCTGAAGACATAGGATCGGCCGCTGACACCGCCAAGTTGCTGGAACGGCTTGCGTCGGGCATGAGATCGGCGGACTTCGCCAGACTCCGGCTCAACACGGACAAGAGTCCGGAAGAGATCCGCCAGCTCGTGACGAGATCGGGTCTGGCCAGGTATGACGGGCACAAGTACTCACTGACTCCGGAAGGCGTGATGGCCCTCTCTTTCCTCAGGGCCCATTCGTCTGAGATCGAGGCCTACCTGCGGCGGCTCCTCTGGTCGCTTCCCTCCAAGCGGATGCCGGCCGGAGAACGAAAAGGGCATAGGGCAGAGCCGTCCCAATCCAGGGGCAGAGGCATTGTGCTGCCGGCCTCTCATGGCGAGCGCCTCCCTTCACTGGCCGTACCGGAGACGGTAGCGGCCTGGAAGAGCCGGACGGCAGTCTCAACCGTGCCCGGGGGAGGACCGGTATTGTGGTCAGACCTCCGGTTCGCCTTTTCGCGAGAACGTAAGGGGATGCCGATTATCCTGCTCCTTGACGCTTCGGCATCTATGGCCGGAAGAAGGATCCGCGCGGCAAAAGAGCTGGCCCGGCACCTCGTTCTAGCGGGCAAAGAGAAGGTATCTGTCGTCACTTTTCAGGATTCCGATGTGAAGGTCGTGGCGGGCTTCACCCGCAACAGAAGGAAGATCGAAGAGGGACTCGCGAAAGTGCATGCTTTGGGCCTTACCCCCTTGGCTACGGGCCTGGAGAAAGCCCTTGAACTGTCGGTTCGCTCATCGAAGAAGCCCCTCATACTGGTAATCACCGACGGCATACCGACGGTTCCGTCCAAGAGCCTCTCCCCTGTCGACGACGCTCTGGAAGCCGCCAAGAAAATCGCCAGGCGAGGCGCCCGGCTCGGGTGCGTGGGTCTCGAGCCTAATAGAGGCTTTCTCAGGCAGATGGTTGCGGCCGCCAAAGGAACTCTCTATATCGTCGAGGAGCTCGAGGCCTCCACTCTTGCGGCCATCGCCAAGAGAGAGAGCCTCGGCTGAACCGCTAATCCAGACCGAACATGACCCGCCACCCGGCTCATTTTCCTCAGCTTGACCCGAGAGTCACCGTCGCCTTAGCCCACCGGAGATGTCCGTCTACCGCCACCTTCCCCCAACATGACGCCCACGTCCGAAAGTGACGTTTTCGCTCCTGCCTGAATACGATGTTGTTCGTCAAGTGTTTGGGGGAGGCGGACCCGTGAGAAGAACACGTGCAAGAGGGCACGTTCGCAGGGAACGTGTCGTTCACACATCTACTTCCGACTTCGCGCAGTACCGGGCGCCGGTATGCGAGGCTCTGGACTCCTACGCAGGAGTCACCCGTTTCCATATGCCCGGCCATAGAGGCGGGGCCGGTGCCGAACCGGCCGTAGTCGCCCGGCTGGGTGCGCAAGCTTTCGAGAGCGACGTGACGGGTGTCCCGGGAATGGATGACCTGCATGAGCCCCACGGGTGCATCCGTGAGGCCGAAGAACTGGCTGCCAAAGCTTTCGGGGCAGACCGGACCTTTTTCTCCGTAGGCGGGACCACCGGCGCGGTCCATGCGATGGTGCTGGGGACATTGAGCGATGGAGAAACCCTCATAATCCCCCGCAACATCCACAAATCAATATTGGCTGCCTTGGTGCTGTCAGGCGCCGTCCCGGCGTTCGTCAAGACCGATTATGACCCCGCTCTTGGATTCGCCACGGGCGTGGATGAACAGTCACTGAGGGCATGCGTGGAGCGAAATCCGGCGGCCAAAGCGGTCCTTCTTGTCAATCCGACCTACTATGGCACGACCGTCGATCTGGCTCCCATAGCGGAGTACCTTCACTCGAGAGACATCATTCTCTTGGTGGACGAGGCTCACGGCCCCCATTTCCGCTTCCACTCGAGGTTGCCAAGACCGGCTCTCGACTCGGGCGCAGACGCGGTGGCCCAGGGGGCACATAAGATCCTGGGAGCGATGACGCAAGCTTCCTACCTGCACGTTAAAGGGAACAGGATCGATTTGCAGCGCCTCAAGGCCATGTTCCAGTACCTCACATCGACGAGCCCGTCGTATCTCCTTCTGGCGTCCTTGGACGCTGCTCGTCGCCAGATGGCCCTGCACGGCACGGACATATTGGAATATGCCGTTAACCTGGCCGACCACTTGCGGCACGAGGTCAATAAGATCCCCGGCCTAAGCTCTTTCGGGCAGACAGACTCCGTCCCAACCCTCGACCCCACCAAAGTGACGGTCACCGTGAGGGAACTCGGCATCACGGGGTACCGCGCCGAGAAGTACCTCCGGCAAGAACACGGTATACAGGTTGAGATGTCCGATCTCTATAACGTCCTTGTCATCGTGAGCTGGGGGAACACCACCGCCGACGTAGAGAAACTACTGGCCGGGCTACGGGACCTTACCGGCGCGGTGGAACGAGGCGAGGTCCCCAAGGATCTCTCCTCTTCACAGAGACCCATCCCCGACCTGCCTCCCATACCCGAAATGGCGCTCACTCCGAGAAAGGCAGCGGAAAGCCCGTGGGAAAAGGCCCCCCTACACGATACCAGGGGCAGGATCTCGGCGGAGGTGGTCACCTGCTACCCGCCGGGCATCCCCATACTGTTCCCGGGCGAGATCATCACCGAAGACACAATCGCGTACCTTGACATCGTCAAAGAACTGGCTTTCGGGATATCAGGCCCTTCAGACACGACTCTCGAGACAATCCGGGTGGTGAAGGACCAGTGAAGCCCCGGGTTCTCAACGCTTGGTCCACCGTAACTGGTGATCCCGCGGATTCTTCCCTGACAGCCGTGTCCATGGTGTCGCTTGAGTCGACAGCGATCCCCGATTCCATCGACGTGGAAGTGCCGGTCAAGAAAGCCTGTGGGGATTACCTGCTGAGGGTCAAGCTTGCCGGCGTGGGGCTCACAATGGCCGAGGATGACATCATCGCGGCGGACGGCCTGATCAGGCGTTTCGCCGTCCGTGAGGGTCCTTCGCCGGAGACTGTCTACGTAGATATCCATTCGGAGTTTGAAACCGGAGCCCGCGTCTCGATCACTGAAGGGATGCCGCACCGCATTGATATCGCGGTCTCACGAAAGCCGCTCCTTGACTTGATGGCGGGCAGAAGGATCGCCGTCGACCCCGGTCACGGAGGAAAGGACGCAGGTATAAGAGGACCGGTTAACCTCCTTGAGAAAGACTGCGCCCTGGCCGTGGCCCTAGAACTGGCGGCGATCCTCAGGTCGTGTGGAGCAGTGCCGCTCCTTACCAGGGATGATGATTCCTATCTCGAACCCGGCATGAGGCTGGCCAAGATGACGGCAGCCTCTCCGGAGTTGGCGGTGGAAATCCATATGGCGGGAGAAAAGGATCCCCTGGCAAGGTCCTATCACATCCGGGCCATTGGAGGTTGCGAGAATTCCAGGGACTTGGCCTCGAGCATCTCCGAAGCGCTCAGGGAGCGCATGGGGCTCTCGTTCGGTCCCATAGAGGAGCTACAGGCGGAACGGGCGTTGAGTATCCCCTTAGTGAGGGTCGAGCCCGTCTGCCTCACTTACTTCGCCGACGAGGCGAACTTCCGGGCTCCCCTCTTCCGGAAGAGACTGGCCCAGGGGATCATGAACGGCATCTCGCGCTACATCCGGTCGCGTGAAAGCAAAGGGGGTACCGGAAGTGTCACGTAGGAGCCTGAAGGACGCGGCGGTCCTCAGGATACGGACCCACCTCATCACCGAAAAAGACGACGTGCCCGATATCGTCGACAGGTACGCGAAGGATATTGCGGAACCGGGCGACATAGTCGCGATCGCCGAGTCTGTTGTGGCTATAGCTCAAGGACGGGCCATTCCTCCCGAGACGGTGAGGCCAAGCCTGATAGCCAGGTTCATAGCGCGGTTCGCCCATCCCGATGCGTCGGTCTCGGCTCCCCGGAGCATGCAGATGGCCATCAAGGAAGTGGGGCTCCCGCGTATCCTATTGGCGGCGGCGGCAGGACTCCTGGGCAAGCTCACAGGCAGGAAAGGCCTTTTCTTCAAAGTCGCGGGGCACGCCGTGGCCGAGATCGACGACTCAGGAGGAACCATGCCTCCTTACGACCGCAGCATCATCCTCGGCCCGGCGAACCCTGACGCAGTCGCCCGCGCGGCATGGAAGAAGACCGGGCTATGGACTCTGATCCTGGATGCAAACGACAAGGGATGCGTCGACATCCTAGGGTCCAGCTTCCCCGTAAGCCCCCGCACGGCAGAAGAGATCCAGGAGCTCCTGAGGTCCAACCCCTTCGGGAACGACGATCAGAAAACCCCTCTCGTGGTAATAAAGCCGCCCCGCAAGACGCGGGGCAGCCATCCGACACTGCTCTAGACCGGCAGCGGTCTAAACGGCGAGGGCGAAAAGGGCGCGGGCGTAGACCCTCACCAGGAACAATAACTCGTCGATGCCTATGTTTTCGTCGGCCTGGTGTGCCGTCTCCGCTACGCCGGGGCGCACCGGACCATAGGCCACCCCGCCTGGGATGACCTTGGCGTATGTCCCGCCTCCTATGGCCATTGGCGGCGAGTTGTCACCCGTCTCTTCGCGATATATCCGGAGAAGCGTCTTCACCAGGAACGAGTTCGGATCGCTGTAGTGGGACTTGCCCACCGACATCACGTCGATCTCGACACCTTCGGGATGCGGGCACGCGAGAGCCCTCTCTCTCAGTTCTTCCCCGGAGGCGCGGACCGGGAACCGTATGTTGTACACGCACTTCAACAGCGGTTTGTCTCCTGCGCGGTCGACGCGGCCAATACCCAGATTGCAGGTGAGGGGCCCGGAAATATCGTCTTCGCATTTGATGTTGAGCCCTTCCCCGTGGATCGCCGCGGCTTTAGCCGCGAAGGCAATCGCCCCGGAAGAAACGAGGCGGGGGCCAAGTTCGCCGAGCAAGTAGAGGAGTCCTGAGATGGCATTGGTCCCTTCTTCAGGCACAGATGCGTGGGCGGCCTTTCCCTTTGATACGATCCTTACGGAGCCACTGCCCTTCTCAAACTCGAAGTCCAAGGGCCCGGGACCACCGGCGAACTCACGCGCCTTTTGGACTGCCGCCTCCAGTAGGGAAATGACCTTGTCTTCGCAACCCTTGCACACCCTCAAGGTTGCCGAGGCCCTGTCTCCCACTATGTTGGCCCGCTCGCCCCCGGCGAAGTCCTCCAGGCAGGCGATAGGTCCGGAAGACTCCCGGCCTTCTCCGCACGAGCAGGAGCCCGGAGAATCCTCTACACAAATCCCGTCACCGAGTTTGACGGCAACACCTATGTTCATGCTCCCCTTCTCCGCGTACACCAGGGGAAACATGGCGTCAGGCGAGAACCCGTATGTAGGCTTCTCCTCGACCTCAAAGTAGTGCCTCACGCACCGAAAGCCCGACTCCTCGTTGCCCCCCACAACGTGCCTGACTCTCCTTTTCAGGGGAACCCCGCTCTCCTGGAGCGCCCGGAGAGCATAGAGGCAAGCTACGGTAGGGCCCTTGTTGTCTTGGGCGCCCCGGCCATATACATATCCGTCTGAGACCTCACCCAAGGCATCCTTGGTCCAGCCGGACCCTATGGGGACGATGTCCACGTGTGTCAGCGTCATGGCCATCTCTTCGCCGGAACCAATCTCAGCATGCACCGCGTACCCGTCTACGTTCTTCGTCTTCATGCCAAACCGCTCCGCCTCACCGGTTACGAACCGGAGGGCCTTGTCAACCTCTTCACCGAAGGGCATGCCTTCGAGAGGTTCGGTTCCCACGCTGGGTATCCTAAGGAGCCTCAAGAGGCAGTCTACTATCTCATCCCGCCTAGGCTCGATCCAAGAATCCAGATAAGACGCGAATTCCTTTTCGTTCATGCAAGATCCTCGCTTTCAGTAAGTTCTTAAGCCTCCCCGCAGGAGTTCTGACCATCAAGATCTCCACTCTGAGAGACGCCGCTCCTCCGGATTTCCGGGCCTCGTCTACCAAGGAAATTGTCCTTCTGGAGGGTCCTCTACTACTCTTTCAAGGAACCTGCCCGTTATCCTCCACCGTTCTTTTATCTCGGCAACCGAAATTGTGTGTCACTTTCATTTGTGTATAGCAACTTGGTTTGAATCATGATAGACTACCTCCGGGACGGTTGGACAAGCCTGACTACACCCGGCTTCACCGGGAAGGCTACCCGAGAGGAGGGACGCGAGGCGCTCAGGTTCTCGGAGCTTTGGACGCGCACAATGTGTAGGAACCCGTGACTCAGAAAGAAAGTAGCGGCCAAATGGGGTTTCCAAAGTCTGTTGGCGCGTAAGGCATCTCTAGGGAGGTATGAACTTGCTGGAGAAACTCTTCAAACTAAAGGAACACCGCACCGACGTGCGGACCGAGGTTATCGCAGGTATTACCACATTCATGACCATGGCATACATAATGTTCGTCAACCCCGATATCCTCTCGGCCACCGGCATGCCCTTCGGAGCCGTGATGACCGCGACTGTGGTCGCAGCGGGTGTGACGACCATTTTGTCCGGTTTCCTGTCCAACTACCCGTACGCCCTGGCCAGCGGGATGGGCCTCAACGCGTTCTTCGCCTTCACTGTGGCCGCTAAGGCCGGATGGCAGGCGGCTCTTGGAGTCGTGTTCCTGGAGGGTATCGTCTTCCTCATCCTGTCGCTCACCGGCGCCATAAACACCATCGACCGCGCCATCCCGACCACATTGAAAAGGGCGGTCGGAGTTGGCATAGGGCTCTTCATTGCGCTTATCGGCTTCAGCAACGCAGGCCTCATCCAGGCAAGCCCGGCGACCTTGATCACGAGGGGAAACCTGACCGACAAAGGTCCCGCCCTAGCGATCATAGGTCTCTTGGTGACCGGCATACTGATGTCTCTCAAGGTCCGCGGTTCCATGCTGATCGGCATCCTCATCACAACGGTTATTGGAATACCCATGGGCGTCACTCAGATCACCGGCAGCATCATAGGAAAGCCCGACTCGCTGGCGCCCATCTTCATGAAGATGGACTTGAAGGGTGCCCTAAGCCTGGGGTTCATGACAATATTCTCTTTCTGGTTCGTTGACGTGTTCGACACTGTCGGCACTCTGATGGGGACGGCGTCCAGGGCCAACATGCTCGACGAGAAAGGACAGCTCCCCAAGATCAAAGAAGCAATGACGGCCGACGCCATCGGCACCTGCCTGGGCGCCGCTTTGGGAACAAGCACCGTCACCACCTACGTTGAGTCTAGTGCGGGTATTGCCGAGGGCGGCAGGACGGGTCTTACGGCAGTTGTAGTGGGAATCCTGTTCCTGGTGTCGCTCATATTCGCCCCGCTGGCGGGAATGGTACCGGGTCAGGCCACGGCTCCGGCACTCATAATCGTAGGCGTCCTCATGATGCTTCCCGTGAAGGACATCGACTGGGCCGATTTCACCGAAGCCCTGCCTGCCTTCATAACCATCATTATGATGCCCTTCGCCTACTCAATCTCCGACGGGATTGCCGCCGGGTTCGTCGTGTACCCAATCGTGAAACTGGCCACCGGAAAAGCAAAGGAAATGCACTGGTTGGTCTACGTGCTGGGTGTGCTGTCGATAGTCCACCTGGCTCCCGGGTTGTTCTCCTTCCTGGGACTGTAGGACTTCCGGAAAACTCGAAGGGGACCCCGTAGAGGGTCCCCTTCCTCTATCGCTCCCACTACTACCTGCGTTACGAACCCCTTACCAGTATGCGGATCTCCACGGCCTCATCATCCGAGTTGAGTTCTGCCCTAATCTCGTCTCCAAGACCGAGCTCAGAGCGTCTCAGTTGCGAGCCTCCGTAGGTGATGACGCAGTCGGAAGGCACCGAGAACGAGACTACGGCGCCCCCATCATTGATGGTGACGATGAAATCGGAGGCACTCTGGCTGATAGACAGTATGGTCCCACCGACATCGCCAAACTCCGTGCTCTGTCCCCTGTCCTTGATGATGATCTCAACCAGCTTGTTGCCCGACACTGTGACCTTGACCTCATCGCCGATCCTCAGGTCTTCCGGCTTTAGTATCTCGGTCCCGTATGTGATGAAGACATCACTGGCCAGGGCTAGAGTAACGTCTCTCGCGTCGGGCCTATCGATGACCACCGTGATGCCGGTCCTGGTCTTTGTGATGTTCTCGATCACTCCGGTGACTGTCTCTGTCTTCTCACCGCGGGTTGTGACCGTTATGTCTGTAGCCATTTCATCGTCGCCAAGCGTCGCCGTGACCTCATCCCCGATGCGCAGGTCGTCGAAGGTCAGTGTGCGGGATCCCCACGTGATCTTGCAGTCCGACACCAACCTGACCAACTGGATCTCCCCGTCTCTATCCCTGACGGTGATCCTCCGGATTCCGGGGATCGACACTATCTTGCCGGTCACGGTCGGCAGCGCCCGCTCGGTCACCTTGAGAGCGGTCACCAGGTCGTTGGCTCCAAGGGTAGCCTGGACCTTGTCACCCACACGCAGGTCGTCGAAGTTCAGCGTGCTGGAACCGTACGTGATCTTGCAGCCGGATGCCAGCCTGATGGTCTGAGTCCTGCCGTCGGCGTCTTCGATGTTGAGCCTGCGGCTTCCAGGAATGGACACTATCTGCCCGGTCACCGTTACCTGTGCCCGCTCGGTCACCTTGAGAGCGGTCACCAGGTCGTTGGCGCCGAGGGTAGCCTGGACCTTGTCGCCCACTCGAAGGTCGTCGAAGTTCAGCGTGCTGGAACCGTACGTGATCTTGCAGCCGGACGCCAGCCTGATCGTCTGGGTCCTG
>DUUV01000029.1 GCA_012841375.1 Candidatus Fermentithermobacillaceae bacterium | reverse complement strand
GTCGCCGGAACGCTCGGCATGACCTAGAGTTGCTCTGACCTGAGAGAACTGAGCAATGGTGTCCCGGATCTGCTTGTCCAGTATCACCCGATCTGTTACGACGATAATGGAATCGAAGACTTCTTTACCATCCTTCTTGACTCCGATAAGCTGGTGCGCAAGCCAAGCAATGGAGTTTGACTTTCCGCTGCCAGCTGAGTGCTGGATGAGATACCGCTTGCCTGCACCGCATTCCTCGACGTCCGCCAGGAGCTTCCGAACCACATCGAGTTGATGATAGCGGGGCCAGATCTGGGTTCTTCTCCTCTTGCCCGTCTTCTCGTCCTTGACCTCGACGATCTGAGCAAAGTTCTCAATGATGTTGGTCAGTTCGTCAATCGACAGAATCCGCTTCCACAGATAGTCAGTCTTGATGCCGTCCGGGTTAGGAGGATTCCCCGCCCCGTCGTTCCAACCCTTGTTGAAGGGGAGAAACCAGGAACTCTTCCCCCTGAGATGAGTGCAGAAGCGGACCTCGTGCTCATCGACTGCGAAATGGACAGCGCAACGACCAAACTCGAAAAGCTTCTCCCTGGGGTTGCGGTCGCGTTTATACTGCTCCACGGCATCGTCAACGGTTTGCTTCGTCAGGCTGTTCTTCAACTCGAATGTAGCCAAGGGGAGACCGTTTATGAAGAGACATATGTCGAGGGCTCTTTGAGTCTCCGTGTTGCTGTACCGCAGTTGTCGGGTAACACTAAACCGGTTCTGAGCAAATCTCTCAACTGCCAACGGATTATCGGGCGATGGAGTACCGTAGAAAAGGGTTATGTCGTGGGGACCGTGCTTGATCCCCTTACGCAGGACATCAATGACGCCCCGCTTAGATATTTCACCCTGGAGACGAGCCAGAAACTTCTGCCGAGTAGGACTTGCGTGCTTAAGGTCAAGAGCGTCGTGAAGCCTGGGCTGAGTGTTCTTAATGAATTCCCGTAACTGGACTATATCGACACAGTAGTCCCGGTCATAGTCGTTTCGGTTGCCCGGAATCCACCCGTTACCGCCATAGGATGGCTGAGGCTCGCCTACGGTCTCCCCTATCGGCGGATCGCAGGGCGAGCCCGTCAACGCTATGCAGATGAGCCTTTCCAAGCCCGTTTCGCTTGTGTCGGTCCGCACTTCCTGGACCTCCTTACTGAACGCACGCTGGATCTGTAGGGTTGGGGACACCGCCGCCTTCGGGAATCTCTGCCGTCCCTTCCGTCTCATTGACGTGAGAGTCGTCTCCCGCATCTTCGATCCAGTCGCTCTCGTCCTGTTCGTCGGGGTTGTCACATAGTTGAGCTGCTAACGCACGCACGTCCAACTTACCGGTGACGACATCAGATATGAGGCGGGTGCGATACTCGCGCATCAGAGCGATCTCTTCCGTTATGACCTTAGTAGCTTTCTCGATGGCTTCCGTGCGTTCGGTTACATACGCTGCAATCCGGCTCTGCTCGTCGATTGGCGGAAATGCGATGGGTACTTGTCTCACTTCCCCTTCACTGATCGCAGGAACCGGACCTGGTTTTGCGAGTCTGCCAAGATCAAGGCATTCCAGCAACATGAGGCAGTAGTCCAAGTCGCCACATCGGAAAACACAACCCATAAGGTTGTTGTCAATACAGCTCGGGCGCGTTAGTATGCGTCTCTTATTGGTCAATAACGCGCCGCCCACTTTGGGGAATATGATCGTGTTGGCCGGGAACACGAAAGCTCTGAGTCGTCGAGCAGTATCTGGAGACACCGTGCTACTACAATGATTCATCATTTTCTCGTTGCCAGGAAGGTTCATATCTGACACTCTGTAGAAGGGTATGCTGAACTCCTCCCTACCTTGCTCGCTAACAGGAAAACCTGCTCCGCTCTTGAACCATGCGACATGTTTGAGCGGACACACTTGCCAATGCTCAGGCACATCGCCCAACCAATCGACACCCGAAGGCTTTAGCCTCACATCAGGGTTAAGACCCCGAGTTACGGCTTTGTTTATGATAGCCTGCTTCTGCTCATTGAGAAGCGAGATGAGTTTCTGGCGTGAACGGATATAGCGGCGGATGCGTCGGTCTACGTGGTCGAGATAGCGAACGATAGCTGTCTGCTCCTCTCGTGTGGGAACTGGCACGAACAAACCACCAACTGATTGCCAACTGGCTCTTGGCATCCGCACCCCAAAAGCAGTGCTATCTACTACTTCTATCACTGGTTTGGAACGCAAGAGATGCTCAAGGTACGAAGAACAGATTGGCCCTTGCTTCAGGGATCGTAGAACAAAGAACTCACTGACGCAAACCCCCTCAGACTGCGGCCTGGTGACCTTTGCGAGATACGGTCTCAGTTTTCCAAACAACACATCATTGGCGACAAACCGCTTGGCCTGGCTGTCAAATGGCGATTCACCTGGAGAAACGATTCGTCCGGTCCAACTCTCTATATGCTCCAACGCAAGGTGAGCCACACCGTGACTGACTCCGGTTGGAACGTCATTTACGTTTTCCACGCACGTCTTCAAACGCTGAACACGCCAATACTCCGGCACTTTCCCTAGCCACTCCACTCCCGAATCCTTGTATGCGGGATATGGCTTTAGACCAGAGATCATTCGCCCACCTCCCGCAGAAGGTCGTCTGAATTCCAGATGCGTTCAGTGATTTTCTGATAGAGGAGACCTCGTTCTTCAATGTCGGCTTTCTTGCACTCTAGGTAGGGTTTGAATGGAAGACCGCTCCTCTTCACAAACTCCACAAAACCGGGATTGTGTTGGTAACACTGCGGGTGCAGTGAGCGAGCAAGGAGGTTCTGCGAGTTGTAGTGCTTCAATTT
>DUUV01000104.1 GCA_012841375.1 Candidatus Fermentithermobacillaceae bacterium | reverse complement strand
CAAGGCGGGCGAAGCACATCGTGTTTGCAGAGGACGACATCCTGGCTCTCCCTCGCCTCACGGCGGAATCTTGCTCTGTCCGCGCCCTGGAACTGGCTCCGCGGCTCCTGGGCATGATACTGGCACGACGGACAGCCGAAGGCTTGACGGCCGGCAGGATAATCGAGGCTGAAGCCTATGAGGCTCCCGAAGACCGGGCGTGCCACGCCTTCGGAGGGCGGAGGACAAAGCGGAATGAGGTCATGTACGGCCCCCCGGGACGCGCCTACGTCTACTTCACCTACGGCATGCACTGGATGCTGAATGTGGTGGCGGCCCCCGAAGGAATTCCCCACGCCGTGCTCATACGTGCCATCGAGCCTGTGTGCGGGATTCCTCTCATGACCAAACGCCGAAACGGCATGCTTCCCCTTGCCGAAGGACCTGGGAGACTGTGTCAGGCTCTGGCCATCACGGGAGCCGACAATGGGACCGTCCTGACGGCAGAGGGCCGGACGCCGGCGGACGTCAACAAGCCTGGCCAGGATGAATGCGACCTCTTCGTAGCGAGGCCGCCGGACGGGATGGACAAACGACCTGAGTACCTGGTGACAAAGCGAGTGGGAATCGGCAACTCAGGGGAGGCAAAGCACTACCCGTGGAGATTTGTGATGAAAGGCACCCCGCCTGCCAGGCTGAAAGTGGACTACCCGGAGTAGGTCGCTCACCGGGGGAATACGTCCGCGTCTTCAGCCCCCTTGGCCACGTCCTCTCCAGACGTCACAGTTCGATCCTCCGGTACTCGATCCCGAGACTCTTGGCTATGGTCTCCTCTCTGCCGTGACAGGAGAAGATCACGATCTGATGTTTGACGGCCAGCGTGGCGAGTACTTCCAGCGCCCCGGCCAGTCTGGTGTCGTCATACTGCACGAAAGAGTCGTCGAGGAAGAACGGGAGCTCGTCCTTCTTCGTGATCGCCTCGGCGATGGCCACACGTAGAGCGAAGTAGCACTGGTCCACGGTGCCTCCGGACAAGAGCGACGCCTCTCTCTGGCTGCCTGTCTCAGGATGGACCACGCTCATCTCGAGATCGGGCGATATTCTGATGTCGGAGTACTTGCCCGACGTGATCTTGCCCAAGATCTCACCTACACGCTTGTTGAGCGCCGGAGCGAACTCGCGCCGCAAACGCTTGGATAGTTCCGAGAGCGTGTCGTGGGCCAAGTCGAGGGCTTCACGGTCCAGCATGAGTGCCTCTTCGACGGCCTGCTTTCGGGCTAGGTCTTCCTCTATCTCAGAGACCGGTCTACCGTCCTCGGTCCGCAGGCGGATGCCGTTTTCGAGAGCCGCCAGCCTCGACCTCAGCTCTCCCAGACGCGACTTGAGCCCGTCCTGAGCCCTCCTCTTGACCTCATAGTCACTTTCCGAGAAAGAGCCCTGCAAGACCTCGTCTTCCAGGACTTCTTGAGAGCCAATCGCCGGGTCGGCCTCCAGGGCGGCCACTTCCTCAAGGATCTCGGCCGTATCACGCCCGGACAGGAGGGCGTCTCTCCTGCCGGCATACTCGGAGAGCGTCCTGGCGACCTCGTCGTACTCCTCCTTGGCGGCCAACTTCTCTTCCAATCCGGCGACTGAGCTGGCTCTACAGGCGGCAAGTACAGCCTTTTCCTTCACTTCTACGCCGGAAAGCCGCTCCTCCAACCCGCTCAGGAGCTCCCGGGTCTCGCCGATCCGCTCCCTCAGCACCTCAAGGTTTCTCTTGTCAGAGGCAACCTTGGCCAACTTGCGCCTCCCCAAGTTCACCGCGCCGTCGTTGACCGCCTCGCCTCCCTCCAGGCATCCCAAAGTCTTAAGTATGCCCACCAGTTCCTGCTCTATCGTGGAGAACTCTTGGGAAGCTTCGAACCAGTACTTGTGGGCCATCTCATACCGGTCCTTGGCAGCAGCCAGCCGGGCGCGGAAGGCATCCAACTCCCTGGCCACCGCCCTGAGTTCCTCTACCGACCGGGCGCCAAGGACTGCCAGATACTCCTGGAGCGCCCTCTTGGCCGATTGGACCCGCCCCACTTGCTCCTCTACCTCTTGTTCCTTCTGAGCAAGAGCCGCCTCATCCTCGCGTCGCAGCCTGGTTGCCGCGCTCTGACGGTAAACCCCTGCAGCCAAGAGAACCAGGGAGACCCCAAACGCTGCCCAGCTCATCGGCATGGCCATTACGGTCAGGGCCACTGCGATGCCCAGGGACGCCAGCGCGAGGACATAGAGCCATCCGGCCGGGCTTCCCGACCTTCTCGAGGCCACCAGAGACCTTGCCCGTTCGACCTCCACATCCATCTGGGATTTCGTCCTCTCGGCCAATAGCACGGTCTCTTGGAGGTCTTCGGCTTCCTTGAGTATGTCCTTGTCGAACTCTTCGTCCGGATACCCCTTGGCCCTGCCCTCCTCTTCGAGGGCCCTGAGCTCCCTTCGGGCGTCGTTGGCGGCGCGCTCACTCCGTGAGGCAGCGGCTTTCGCAGTGGAGTACCTGGAATGTAGCGACACCAGGGTCGCCTCATCAATGCCGCCTTGGGAGGCAGAACCGGGTGCAGCCAGTCCGGCCTCTATCTCCTTGGCCCTTCCCTCCAGCCGCGCGATCTCATCCCTGGCCTCCGCCGCCCGCCTGGAGATGATATCTCTCTCCTGCTTGAGAGCCTGATATTGCTGCTCGGCCCCCGGCGGGACGTCCTTCGCCCATTCGATCTCCGCCAGACGAGCCTTGGCTTCGTCCATGCGGCCTTCAATCTCTTCGGTCTCTGTGAGGAGCCTCTTCAGCATTACATAGCGGAGTCGCGCGAGTTCCCTCTCTCCCTGCGCAACCGTGTCTTCCAGGCGTTCCTTCTCCTTCGCGAGGTCCGAGGCCTCGATGAGCCAGCCCCTGAGCTCCTCTGCCCGTTCATTGGCGGCCTTGAGCTCTTGATTGAGCTCGGCTATCTCTTGTTGGACAAGGTCCAGTTTGGCTTTGACGCTCCGTGGGGCCTTGATCTTCGATCTCTCGTCGGTGAGGACCGACAGCGCGCGCACCAGCGAGACATCCTGGGTCCCACCTTGAAGGATGTCCTCAAGCTTGCCTTGGATCTCGGCTCCAAGCCCCGGCTCCTGGGGACTCCCCAACTGGGCGATCCACACGGTGTTGCGGAATTCCTTGGCGGTCAGGCCAAGGTGCCTGCGGGCAAAATCGTATTCCTTCCTGGAGTCCTGGGAGAATAGATGGGTCAGGTCCTCGCCGGTCGTGTCGTCGTAGATGCGTACTATGTCCGGATCAAAAGACCGCTCGACCCGGTAAGTCCGGGAGCCGTCCTCATAGACAATCGTTCCCCGGTAGTCGTTCCCGGTCCACGGCCGGTAACGCTCGTACTCCGGATGCCTCGATATCCTTGTCCTGCCTTCCTTCTTGAACCCGTAGAACATGCCGAGTATGAACGCGCCCAAGGTCGATTTTCCCGCCTCATTGTCGCCCCGTACGATGTTGAGGCCGTGAGACAACTCGAAGGGCCTGGATACGTGGAACTTGCCGAACGCCGACGGAGTAAGCGCCTTTATCTTCATCGATGCCGCCCCCTCCGAAGCATGACTTTGCCCTGCCGTAGCGCGTCCAAACCGTATTGAAGCGCGAGGTCCGCCACAAGGGCCGAACGCTCCTCTCCCCTCTTAGCCAGATCATCCCTGAGGCTCATGAGGTGCCTGGCGAAACGTCCCTCAAGGCTGGTATTCCGCGGATCGCTCAGGGTCGTCAGGTCGTAGCCGGGAGAGTAGTCCGCAATGAGCCTGAGGAAGAAGAAATCGCTTCCCAACTCCCGCTCCAAGAGAGACATATCGAACACGATTTCCGGCTCCACCACACCCGTAAGCCTTATTGCCCAAAGGTCACGCTTCCTGCAAGCTTCGTCTCCGATGGCAAGGACTGCATTTCGGACGCGTTCCACCGTGTCCAAACCCGTAATGTCCAGGTCCTCGCTTCTCATTTGCCGGAGAGCCATTGGTATGAACTCGGTCGAGACGCGAGAGTCGCCGCTGCCGGCTCGTTCGCCCACATTCACAAGGTACACCCCTCGCTCGCCCTTGTCGCCGAAGTCCAGCGGCTCGGGACACCCCGGGTAAACAGCGGTCACTTTTCCCAGGTTGAAATGGCCCGGTACGTGGATGTGACCTAGCGCGGCATAATCCATCCCCGACCCTTCCAGGTCCTCAGGATGGATGGGCAGATACTGGGAGCCGTTGTCCGAAGCTGCAGGATTCCACACCACATCGCCGTGGATGACCAGTATGTTGAAAGAACCCTCCCGGACCCGGCGAAAGCCCTTGAGGAGTCTCCGGTGTTCCAGGTACGTCCGCCAGCCCAGCCCGTGGACCACGGTGTTGAGGTCCTGGAGGACGACTTCACCCATCCCATCTCCCTCAAACACCGTCACGTTTTCCGGCCATGCCGCTGTCTTGTAGAGAGAATCCCTGACCAGGGGATCATGATTCCCTGGGCTTATGAACACTCTCGTTTGGTCCAGGGACCGGAAGACCTCCCTGGCCTCTCTGGCCCATGTGGCTCTTACGTGGGAATGCTCGAACAGATCCCCTGAGAGAAGCAGCAAGTCCGCCTTTTCGCGCTTGCACAGGTCCGCGATGCGCGAAAGGCCGGTCTCGATCTCCCTGCGCCTCACGGATGCTTTCTCTCTATCCAGTTCCCTGGAAGCCGGGCGCCCGGCGTGGATATCGGCAGCATGTACGATCTTCAGCATGGGTTTGTGCCTCCGAACAGAATGGAAACGGTTGGCCGAAATAGATGGCATCAGAGGAAAGACTTCGACTCTGAGAGATCCTTTCCCTCCAGGGCCATCTATAACCCCAGAGGTCAATTCAGTGACCTAGCGGGACAAACCCGGTATGCCCCGAAGCCGACACGAGACTGGCACGAAGCGGTCGCAGGAGTTGTCGAACCAGGCGTGCAAATCATTGTTCCACCACGGCGTGGTAGCCCGCCTCGGCGTGAGGAGGCGATCGAACGGTGGACAATGAGCCCATGAGGCCCAGAGGAGCAGGGCTCATGCTCTTCCATGAAGGTCTCACTGTATTTGGCCTGAAGAGAACCGTCGTCGAAGACGGCACAGTCTCCCTTGAACTCACCGGGATCGGAGGAAAGGTTGAGCCCGGTGAATCGTTCGAAGAATGCGCAGTACGCGAGTGTATCGAAGAGACCGGGGTGAGCCCTGAGATAGTCTTGTCCGCGAAGACCTGGGTGATGACGGAAGGCATGACGCCCGAAGCCGGCCTTTCCGCAGACGGGTCCCTGATAACGGTCCACAAGCGCACACCGGGATATCCGCTGGATCTGGAGATACGCGTCTTCGCTGCCCGGCTCGGGACACCCCCAAAGCCCATCGAGAAAATGCGCCACCTGTTCTTCATGCCGTTAAGGCTTCTCAAGGAGATCGCTTTGGGTCAGATGACCGTGGGCGATCTCCTCAAGAAAGGCGTGCGGATAGAAAGCGCCGCCGGTGAAGAAGTGCCCGAAGGAGGAGTAGTAACCTTCATCGACTCTCCGGGCGGATACGCACGGTACGTTGAAGGCGCCTTGCTCGAGTATGTGGAGGGACTCGTGGCGAAAAAGCCTTGTTGAGAACATTTGCACGACCTGGCGGCGCGGCAGGAGTTGCGGCGTCGGGAAAGAGGAACTTGCCTGTTACCTCAGCGACAAGTTCCGGCTTCCTCCAGGGCTACCGGAGACCGTCTGCCCAGGTCCTCCCATTTCCCACACTTGGAGCCCCACCGGGCAGCGACCCTGTCGTCGAGGATGATCTCCTGGATCTCGCAGGAGTTGGCGCAGTCGGAGCACTCGAATCCCCGGCTTCGGGCGCTTGACAGGGCGATGCGGGCGACTCCCCGAAACGCCGTGGGCCGCGACGGGTTTTCCAGGGCCCGCTCTCTAGCCAAGAGAGCCGCGCCCCAGGCCCCCATTACTTTGAAGTGCGGAGGCACGGTTATGGGGAGCCCCAGTTTTTCTTCGAGAGCCTTGCGGATGCCGGCGTTGGCCGCGACCCCACCCTGAAAGACGACCTTGGGGCGGATTTTCTGTCCCCTGGCCACGTTGCTCATGTAGTTGGCGGCCAGGGCCGCGCACAAGCCGGCGATAAGGTCCTCCTTGCGGTAGCCCATCTGCTGCTTGTGGATTAGGTCGGACTCGGCGAAGACACCGCAACGCCCCGCTATCCTGGCGGGCGTCCGAGAGCGTAGGGCCCAATCGCCGAACTCCTCGATGGGAATGCCCAGTCTCGCAGCCTGGTGGTCCAGGAACGACCCCGTACCGGCCGCGCAGACGGTGTTCATGTTGAAGCCTACAGGGTACCCGTTCTTGAAGAAAACGATCTTGGAGTCCTGGCCGCCGATATCGATTAGGGTACCAACGTCGGGAAACAGGAACGAGGCAGCCTTGGCGTGGCTGGATATCTCGTTCTTCACCACGTCGGCCCCTACTATGACCTTGGCCAGTTCGCGCCCGGAGCCCGTGGTGCCGACAGCCCGTATCCCTTCGACCCAGCCACCTTCGGTAAGGCGCCTGAACCCCTCCTGCATCGCCCAGATGGGTCCGCCCTCGTTCCGGATGTAGTCTTCGAAAATGATGTGACCATCCCGGTCGGTCAACACGATTTTCGTGGTGACGCTACCCACGTCTACACCGAGGAACCGAACGTCACCGGTCGCCGTCACTTGCCGGGTTCTCTGCCCGACCGGATGCTCCTTCCCCGGGATCTCTCTCAAGGGAGTTGCCCCTCTTCCTTCTCTACCTCTCATTGGCCGAATGCTGCTTTCTCCTTCCTTCCAGCAGATCGCAGAACGCCTCAAACCTGGTCTCTAGCCCTGCCACCCCGGTCTGTTCCGAGATCATGAGCGACAAGACGGGGATATCCAGCTCCCTCGATACCGTGACAAGTATGTTCTGGGCTATTATTTCCGGCATGCAGGTGAAGGGAAACAGGTGGATGACGCCGTCCATCCCAAGTGTCTTGGCGAGCACGGCCTCGCCGACCGATTCCTGACCGTGCCCCCCGACGTTGACCGCCAGAAACGGGGCCGCGGCTTTGACCACTTCGTTGTACTGCCTGACCGCTCTAGGAAGCTTGAAGAGGTGGTAGTCGACCCACGAACTCACGCTGAGAGTCCTGTATACCCTAACCCGCTGCTCCAGTGAACCGAGAATCCTTTCGGCGTCCTTGTTGACGAAGGGCTCGTTCACCACATAAACCTCGCCCACGACCGCCACACGGAGGGGGTTCACGTGAAGCCTGGGAATCCGTCGCATGTCCCGACAATAGTCATTGAACACAGCCTTGACTTCCCTGGGAGTCCCGGCCTCATCCAGCTCGCCGGCGAACCGGGCATACCTCCTATCGCCCTGCCCCCGTTCGGCCTCGTAAGCTCTTGTCTCCCGGAGGATATCCTCCGCCCTGTCAGATGCCGCGATCTTGGTGAGAGCGATTCTGAGCCCATTGAGCCCCTTGGTGAAAGGCGCGCCCTCCGATAGAGCCCTGTAGGAGTCCACAAACGGCCGCCAGTTCTTCCCCAGTGGAAGCGGCGAATCGACCGAAAGCACCCGGACCGGGTAACCGTTTTTCCGGAGGATCTCTTCCATTACCTGAGCGTACCAACCCAACCGGCACTTGCCCTTTCCCTGCACCATCACGATCTTGCGCACCCCGTCCTCGGCGTGCTTCCTCATCTGTCCGATGAGCGTGACCATCGGGTAGCAGATAAACTCAGGAGCGATCTCCTTTCCGAGCCTCACTATGTCTTCGGTGAGGGGTGGAGGCATCACCATGTTGCACCCCATCTCCGCGAAGAGGCTTCTCAAGGCATAGCGCAGATTGCCCATGTCCACGAGGCCGATGGGACCCGGGTTATGCCCGCGTGCCTCAGGTGCCGGGTTTCCCCAGGGCTGAAGTGAGTCAGGCAACGCCGACGCCCACCTCCGCTCAGGGACATGTGTCGCATCCATGAACGCCTCAAGTCGCGTGAAAAGCCCTGCCTCGCCCGAATGCTCGTCAACCGCCAGGTTCAGAAGCGGTATGCCCCGGGCGTCGGCCTCTTTTGCTATGTAGTTCTCTATGATCGATGCCGGACCGCACGAGAACGCCGATACGAAGACCAGACGGTTGGCCTTTCCCGAGCGAATGAGGTGTAGAGCCGCGCCTAGGATATGGCCTTCGATCGACCAGAGCTTCTCTGCCTCAAATATCCCCTCCAGAGCCGCCCCGGCGTCGTCTTCTGGCACATTCTCTGCGGTGACAACCGGCCCGTACTGCCTCACCCGTTCCACCAGCCTCCTGCCGAATACGTCGTGGAGGATGTAGGAATGACCCATGACTCCCGTGCGGTTGGCGTGCAGTCCGGGAGTAGTAGACTTGTCTGTCCCCAAGGATGGAGACGGCTTCCGGGTTCCGCCCCGGAGGATGTCCCATGCGGAAAGGCCGGTGCTTGCGCACGTAGCCTCATGCTCTCTCCAGGCTTGCACAGCCTTTGCCAGTGCCTTTCTGGCAGTGTCTTCCCGAGAGACCCCCAGGCGGCGAGCGGCAGAGATCCATGTCCGGGGCCACCCCTTCGGGTCGTCGCGCATGTCAATGACGGGACTCACGAACGCGTCGTCAGGCACTCCAAACGCAGATTTGAGCATTCCGGGAAGACCCATCATCTTTGGACAGCAATAGGCCGTACGCGAGAGGGAGACAACGGCCGGCACAAACAGCTTCTCACAGCCTTTGCGGAGCAGGTGATCGACGTGGACGAACGCCGCCTTGACGGCGACACACGGCTCGTCGGTCGGACACAAGTCGAGATGGTTCAGATCCGCTTCCGAGGTAAAAGGCGATTCCATCCACTCTACCCCGAGCTCGTTCAAGAATGTGCGGTACAAGGGGAAGAGATAGAAGAAGCTCAGACTCCTGGGAACACCCACAGGCATTACGACATAATACCGCCTTTACACTGTGATGCTGGTAATGTTCCCAAAATGTGGCGGAAGTAAACGGAACTACGGAAGAGGGGGCTACTCGGTCCTCTGCACCTTGACCTTGCCGGCGCCGCAATTCACGACGAGGTCAACCCTGGTTGAGGCCTCCTCATAGTCCGGGGTGACCCATACATTGCCTGAACGCGTCAGCCCTTGGTCGTCGAAATCGTGCGTGATGGTGAGGGGGCTTGATAGGGAAACCCGAAGACCTGCGGCACGGGGCAGTGAGACATCGACCGACGCCGCGCCGCCGGAAACCGTTACTCTGGTGTCCTTACCCGTGAGTCCCAGAGTCAGATCAAGGTCGACAACACCTGCCGAGATATCCACGTTGTCCAGGTAGACCAGGCCGCAGTCGAGGGTGGCGTTGGCGACTCCGCCGGTCACGTTGATCGAAGTGGGGAGTGAGGAGTTCAGGTTGAGGTCCCACACTTGTTTCCCTGTCTGAGACCCGCTCAGATCGGGCGCCCTGACCGAGACCCGGGCTTCGTCGCCGACGTCGTGCCATGAAGTCGACGGCTCGTACCTGTCCCAAGTAATACGCGCGGTCATGGCATGTGGAGACTCAAGATTGTTGAGGCCAGAGTCGCCCCTGGCCTCAATCTCAAGTGAGGGAGCGCTGAGCTCCACTTTCAGTCTGGATACTGACGGCCGGAGAGGCACCGAGTAGTCTTTTGAGTTCTCCAAAGGCCTCCAGGACGGGCCGCGGTACTCCCACTGAATGCCGTTGGTCCTCCTCCAGGACCCGCCCCAACCCCCGTGGGGGAACATCGCGCCGAGGATCAGGATGACTATGGCGGCCACAGCGAACCAGGGGATTCTCCACCTGGTAGACAAGAGCTGCAGGCCTAGGCCGATAACCAGTATCGGCCAAAACGACACGGCCGAGTCCCACACACTCCAGGGGAGGTAACCCGAGGTGTTCATGAGAAGGATGGCTCCCACGACAACCAGGACGAGCCCGTTCACCAACCTGCCGGTCAACTCTACTACCTCCCCCGCACGGCACTCAGGATGATAGCGACGCCGGCTATGATGATGAGCACAGGCCAACCCTGTCCAATCAGGTTGAACGGAAGCCTCCACACGAAACTCGGGACGTATCTCCGGAATATGACCGCTAAGCCCACGGCTATCAAGACGAAACCGGTGAACTGGCGGCTTCTCATGCTTGAGCCCTGTGCGTTGCCCGCCGGTGATGGAGACACGGTGTCGGCTCCCTTAGGTGTGGATGCCGCCGGGGTCTCGGCCTTTTGAACCTCCTCGCCGGGCAAGCCGGGGGACTGGGACTCGCCACTGCTTCGCAGAATCTCTTCGGCGGTCATACCGCCCGTCGAACTCTGTCCACCGGTTTCCATACTCGTCGCGTCAGCAGTTCTCGCCGGAGATACGTCTTGCGTCGTCCCGGCGGGTTCCTCAGGAATGATAATCCAAGCGAGAATGTAGGCGATGACGACGTTGGGGACAGTAACGAGCAGGAGGGCGAAAAGGAGCCTCATGATCGTTACATCCATACCGAAATAGTCGGCCAAGCCGGCTGCCACTCCGCCCAAAACTTTAGTGTGTCTCGACCGGTATACCTTCTTCATTAGGTACCCTCTCCTCCGTCCTTGGAAGCTTTGCGTTGGTTCAGAAAAACCACCATCGTTATCCCGCCGAATACAAGTACGCTAGCGATTTGGGAAGGTAATGCGGATTGAAGGATCTCCAGTGAAGCGAGTCCGTCGGTCCGGAGGGCAGTTGCCACCGAGACCAAGCCATCCCACCAGGCTCCCGACACGATCTGCCTCCATAGGGCACCCATGTCTTGCAGGGATGAGAGGAGGTTCGTGCCCTTTCCAAACGCGGTAGGCAAGAACGACCCGTACTTGTACTGAAGGATCGAACCCAGGGCCAGGACAAGCGAGGCGACCGCCCAACGTACCTTGTAGCCCCAAGACATCTCGATTTTCTCTTCTTCCAGATCCTCTTCTGTGCCGGAAGGAACCGGGTCGGGGCCGAAGTCCCACGATCTGACCATCCTCAAAAGGTCATCTTCAAATCCCATAGGCGGCTCTTCGACCGGGTACAGCCGGAGAAAAGCGTTGAACTGTCGTAGCTCTTCGATCTTTGCTCGGCACTTCGGGCACGTGCCCACGTGGAGCCTGATTAGTGATTCCTCAAGCGGAGCCAGGTCCCCATAGAAATAGCTTTCGAGCCTTATGTCGTCAGGACACCTGAGTACCGGCATAACCGCTCACCCCCTGACAAGGCTCTCCGGCGCCCGTACTTTGAGTCACACTGTCCATACAAGCCCACCCGCCTCAAGGATTCTCTTGAGCATCTGTCTTCCTCTGTAGAGTCTGTTCTTTATAACCGTTTCCTTCATATCGGTCACATCTGATATCTCCCTAATCGAAAGGCCCTCCAGGTGAAAAAGAATAATGAGCTCGCGGTACCCTTCGGCCAACTGATCAATGGCCCCTCGAAGGACACGCGCAACCTCTTGCCTCTCAAACTCTTTGTCCGGGCTCGGCGCCGAACTGGCGAGCCTCGAAGCGCCGGCGTTTGCATCGTCAATCGACTCCTCGCTTGGAGTCCTGCCGATCTTCCTCCCTCTGTCCGCACAGATATTCCAGGTAATCCTGTAGATCCAAGGCAAAAACGGCTTATCCGGTTGGAACGAAGCAATCGCCCTGTAAGCTCTCAGGAGGACTTCCTGGGTTACATCCATCGCATCCTCGCGATTGCCGGTCATCCGGTAAGCCAGGCTGTATATATTCCTATGGTATCTCTGCACCAGGGTGGCGAACGCGTCCTTGTCGCCTCGCTGGGCGCTCTCTACGAGCTTTCTGTCTTCCACCGGGAAGAAATCCCCCTGATCAGCCGACCCGGCCTTCAACCAAGGAATACGGCAGGAAGGCGGAATAGGTCTCACGGTACATGAGTGAAATCCAGCCTCATTCTACCAGTGACGCCAAGAGGCGACTATCAGAAGTCAGAGGGGTTTCCCTGGCCAAGAGGAGAGGGGTCGAGCCTCACATCATCCAGCGATTCATCTTCGGGGGCTTCCCTAGCCAAGAGGAGAGGGGCGCCCGAGCCCGGCGCCCCTCGTGATGCCGCACGCTGCTTCCTAAGGGGCGAGCGGCTGCCGGACAAAGTCGGCGTGAAGCACGATGTTCTCAGGAAGGATGGTACTCGCAGTAAGGGCCACGTTGGCCGGCTGTGTCCTGGACCCGGACCAGTACCTCACCCATTGCGGGTTATCGGTGAAAATCTGGACCTCGTAGGCGACCGAATCCGATATGTCGAACGCCTGGGCGAAGGTTTCGTCGGCATCTATGGTCACCGTGACCGGCGACCCGGGGACGTCTTCCTTCGTCCCGCTGAGCGGCAGGTTCAGGACAGAGATACTCACTTCTACCGGTTCGCTGAAGTAGTTTAGGACCTGAACGATGACCGAACTGGCCTGATTTGCCTTGAACATCGGGCCTGACGTCTGAGCCTCCTCGTCCACCGGTCCATTTCCGTTACCGTCGCAGCACTCCTCCAGGATCTGCCTTACCTCGGCCTTTATCTCGGCCAGACCGTATTCGGGGTTATCCAGCTTATCCTCAATGTCCCTGACTTCGCGCTTGATCTCGGCAAGGCCGTACTCGGGGTTATCCAGCTTGCATTCGATGTCCCTTACCTCGTTCTTGATCTCGAGAAGGCCCGTGCAAGGATCGTTCAGAGCGGCCTGCACGTCGCAGATGTCTGCCTTGATGCGCGCAAGCAGGCACAGGAGGTCTCTCATGTCCAGTTCTCTGAGAAGGCATTCTATGTCCCGGATCTCCTTCTTTATCTCGCAAAGGCCGAACTCCGGGTCCTCAATCGCGTCCTCGATGTCGCCTACCGCTTCCTTGATCCGGTCCAGGAAACATTTCAGGTCTTCCACGTCCAGGCTCTTGAGCAGGCACTCGATCTCCTTTATTTCCTTCTTGATCTCCTCCAAGCCGTGCTCTTCGTCCTCGACCTCGTCTTCAATGTCACCCACCGCTTCTTTGATGTCCCTGAGCAGGCAGCGGATATCCTCCAGATCCAGCCTCTTGAGTTGGTCCTCGATCCCCTTTACCTCGTCCTTGATCTCCGCCAGGCCGTGCTCTTCGTCCTCGACCTCGTCCTCAATGTCATCTACCGCTTCTTTGATGTCCCTGAGCAGGCAGCGGATATCCTCCAGGTCCAGCCTCTTGAGTTGGTCCTCGATCTCCTTTACCTCTTCTTTGATCTCCGCCAGACCGAACTCCGGACTGTCAAGCTTATCCTCGATGTCATCCACTTCATCGGCGATGCCTTCGACGATCTCCTTGATCTCGTCAAGATCATTGTCTTTACGTCCGTCCTTGGGCGCGTCCTTGAGTATGTCCTTTATGGCTTGGACGGCTTCCTCTATGCCTCTTACTTCGTCCTTGATCTCTTCCAGACCGAAACACGGGTCGTCCAGTTTGGCCTCAATATGCTCTACTCCATCCTGGATGGCTTCCAACACGCAAGCGAGTTCTTTCGGTTCGATGTCACACAGGATATCCTCAAGATTCGCCACACCCTCGGCAATCTGCTTGAGTCCGAAACACGGATCGGTCACAGCTCCCTCAACTACGGCCACCTCAGACTTGATCTCGCAAAGCCCGGTCCGCGGGTTGTCGAGTTTGGCCTCGATTCTCCGCAGCTGCTGTTGCAGGACCTTAACGAGACATGCGCTAATGCAGTTGCTCACCCCACTGTCACCTCTTTTGTGAATACCTCGGTGACATAATATGCAGGCAGCGAGAGACGTGACTGCGGCAGGACTCGGGCGCCGGTTCAGGAGAATATCCTTAGGAACAAACTAGGGGGTGGACCGGTTGTTGGATCTTGTGATACGTGGGGCCCAAGTTGTGGACGGCTCGGGCAGAAGCGCGTTCCGGGCCGACGTCGGCGTGAAATCGGGAAGAATAGTGTCCGTAGGGAACCTGTCTCAGGCCGCCGCGAAAACCGTGCTGGATGTACCCGGCTTATGCGTGACTCCCGGATTCATCGATATGCACTCCCATTCCGACCTCTCCATTCTGTCTCACCGAAAAGGCGAGAGCTCGTTGTCCCAGGGTATCACCACCGAAGTAGTGGGAAGCTGCGGGTGGTCGGTCGCGCCTTCAAAAGATGAGACCCGCAAGAGCGTGCTGAGGGGCCTCATATCGGGGCTCGTAGACCGGGACACCTACAATGATATGAGTTGGTCGTGGCACTCTTTCGGTGAGTGGATGGACACCGTAGATGCTACCGGCATCGGCGTCAACATCGCGCCGCTCGTAGGCCAAAGCTTGCTTAGGGCCCACGTTGTGGGAACCGAGAAGCGCCCTCCGGCTCCGGGGGAACTTCCGGCAATGAAGGTCCTGCTGGAAGACGCCATGGAGGCAGGCGCTTGGGGGATGTCCACGGGAAGGAGCTACCGGCCCGGCGGGCATGCCGACACCGATGAGATAATCGCCCTTGCCGAAGTGGTCGCGAAATACGACGGCATGTACTCGACGCACATGAAGAACGAAGGGGAGAACCTGTTCCCCTCGGTTCAGGAAGTAATTGAGATCGCCCGGAAGTCAGGAGTAAAGGCCGAGATCTCCCATCACAAGTCCACCGGCAAGAAGCACTTCGGCAAGGTGAATAGGAGTCTCGAGATGATCGCGGAGGCCCGGAAGCAAGGTCTACGCATCACCGCGGACGTCTATCCTTACGAGTTCGCCCAGGCCAGTTCACTTGCCTCGATCGCCGGCGATGTCTGGAGGAAACTAATCGCAGGCGACAATGATGAGTATCCCAGGTTCCCTTCGGTGGAGGACATCCGCGCGTTCTTCAGAGACACCTCCAACAAAGAAAAGGTCAGGGCCCTGCCCGAACTGGCCGCAGCCATGCCGCGCCTTTCAAACTACGTGATCGTGAAGGCGCCGTCGATCCCTCAAGTTGAGGGACGGATTCTGGGCGAGTACGCAGAAGAGGCCGGCAAGCCCGCAGTCGATATCCTCTTGGACCTCATTTTCAGTGACGGGTTGGACGTATGGGCCGCTGCAGCCATCGGAGCCGATGATGTACGTACGGTTGTGAAAGCCGAATTCGTCATGGCCGGGACGGATGCCTTCAACGTCGACAGGCCACTATCGCCCACGCCCATACACCCGAGGCACTTCGGCACGTTTCCAAGAATCGCGGGGAGGTTCGTGAAAGAGGACCGCCTGTTCTCCTTCGAAGAAGCCGTGAGAAAGTGCACGTTCATGCCCGCCAGGACCATGGGGATTCCCGACAGAGGGCTCGTCGAGGTCGGCTACTGGGCTGACCTTGTTGTCCTGGACCCCGCCGAGCTCATGGACACGGCCACGGGGAAAGAGCCTTACCGGAAGCCGGCAGGCATCCATTACGTGCTGGTGAACGGGAAAGTGGCCATGGAGAAAGGCGAAGTCAAGCCGGTTTACGCGGGAAAGGTACTGAGAAGGAAGTAATTACGCCGCCCTTGATGGGGTATCGGCAGGTGTCGCCGGTGGGCCCTCGCGCGGACATCATCCGCCGGCCAAGAGTTCCTTTACGCCGGCGATGACTTCGTCATCGGGAACGTCAAGAGGTTCCTTGGAACCGAGCTGGGCGTATCCCGCCGTCCCGCCGCCACGGCCTCCCCACCTGGAGGCGATCAGTGAGACTACGGCCCGGGCATCATGGGAGCCGGAAGGCGACATCACAACAACTGAAAACCTGGGCGCCCGGGAAAAGCAGACGGTGAGCTTGCCTGAAGCCTCGCTGAGCTTTCGCGCGGCATACTTGAGCCTGTCGGGCCGGAGCGACTCAAAGGCCTCAACAACGACCGGCTCGCCCGATTCGGAAAACGCCCGGAGACGGCGTTCGATTTGAGAATCCAAGACCATCTGGCAGGCTTCCTCCAGCTCCTTTTCAAGGTCGCGAAGACGCGCGAGGGTCGATTGCACGGCCGAAGGCAGGTCTCCTAGAGGCATAGAGAGAACGCCGGCTGCTTGGCTAAGCAGGCGTTCCTTCTCCCTGTAGTCGGATAGCGCCCTGTTGCCGCACCGGAAGAGCACCCGGACTCCCCCGTGGGCCCGGTCAACCTGGTTCACCTTTATGAGTCCCACCTGTCCCGAACTCACGACGTGGGTACCCCCGCACGGGCAAGAATCGTATCCTCCTACGGACACAACACGGATATTCTCGGCGTCTATGCTGAACCGGGCGCGTATCCCACCGGGTAATTGGTCCTTAGGATATTCCCGGCCTGTCACGGGGAGGTCGTCGAAGACCACCCGGTTGGCTCTGTCCTCGACCCTGTCTCTCTCTTCTTCTGAAAGGGCCGGGATGTCGAGATCGACGCTTACGTAGTCTTTGCCCAGGTGGAAGCCGACCGTCCGGGCGTCAAGCAGTTCTTCAAAGGCCCGGGAGAGGATGTGCTGCCCGGTATGCTGCTGCATGAGGTCGAACCGGTGATCCCAGTCTATCTTCCCTCTGACAGGCCACCCTCCTTCAGGCGCTTTGGGAAGTCCATGGGGCAAGCTCTCGGAGGATACCTCACCGCTAATCAGGTGGAGTATCCGCTCTCCTTCCTCTATTACCTCTTCGACCCTAAGGTCATTCCGCCCAAAGGCTACCACGGCTTCATCCGACAATAGGGTGAGGAATCCCCTGTCGGCAGGTTGTCCTCCACCTTCGGGGTGGAAAAGGGTGCGGTCCAAGAAAACCCCGATCCGGCCCTCGGAGCCGGTGATCTCTAAAATCCTTGCCTCAAAATCGCGCCCCAGGGGGTCTTCCCAGTACAGCCTCTCGGTCTTCAATGGACACACCTCTCTGTTATCGCCGGTGACCATGCCGCTTAAGATCGCCGCGAAATCTTAGATGACTATACCCTTCATGCGGAGTTGTTCCTTTATGACGCCTGCAGGGTCGCGCCTGGCGTATTTCCTGGAGATGTGCTCGCTCCACCCATACCGGTCATAGTCCACGTCGTCTTCGCCCTCTTCGGGTTTGGGGATCTTGGCTCCCAGGTTCACGTAGTACCCTTCCCTGATAAGCCCCGCGTCCATGATTTTCATGGCGTCCTCAACTTCCTCTTGAGAGAGGTCGTGGTACTCATCCTTCATGAGGACGCAGAAAGTCGGTATCCTGGGCCTGGGCGGACTCTTCTTTGCCGGGTAACCGACGACCATGCCGACCACGGGATAGACGCGTTCAGGCAGGCCGAACAACTTGCTGAGGACTGGTTCTATCATGGGCGCCCCGCCGAAGAAGCAGGTGCCAAGCCCCATCGCCTCCGCAGCCATGACGAAATTCATGGCAGCGTAAGAGACATCTTGGATACCCAAGAACAACATCTCCACATCGTTGGCCTTGTTCTTTCTGCCTTTGAAAGCGATGAACTTCTCAAGTTTCCGGAAATCCATGCAGAAGAGCACGAACACCGGGGCCTTGGCTATGAACCGCCCCAGGTACCGCGACACTTCCTCTTTCTTCGCGGCGTCACGGGTGTATATGAAAGCATACATCTGGCCCGTAAACGGGGCTTGCTGGGCTGCCCTGGCCAGAGTCTCCATTACCTCGTCGGAGACATCCTGTTCTGTATATGACCTCACCGTAGACCTCTTAAGGATCAAGTCGATGTAAGGATTGCCGGCTCCCGGGGTTACCATTGTAAAGCGACCTCCTCTGTAATCGCCTAAGCCTGATTGGATGTCTTCTCCCTGCCATCAACGGTTCCTGCAACCTCGTCAGCCAGCGTCTCCCACCGCTCGTAAAGAGACTCCAACTCTTTCTGAATCCTGTCGTACTCCTTCCAAGGCAAGGACCCGGCATCGTCGTAGGAAGACGGATCGTTGAAGATACGGATCAACTCTTCCTTCTTCAGCTCGAGTGCCTCTATCTCGCTCTCAAGGCTGGATATCTCGGCAGATAGAGCGCGCATCTTGGCGGACGAGTCCGGCGGACCACCCTCCTTCTTGACCTTTTTCTCCCGGGGACCTGCTATCCCTTTTCCACGCCCGGCCCTGCCCGCCACACCGCCTTCATTAGGCCGGCGGTCTCCTGACCCGGAAGCCCCGCTGCCCTTTCGCCTGAGCGCAAAAGAGGGAAGGTCCTCTTCAAAGAGGATGTCCTCTCCGCTCTCGACTTTGGCGCGGTACTCCGAGTAGCTTCCCTTGAAAACACGGATTGCTTCACCCTGCCATATCCAGAGGTGTGTGGCCAGAGCATCGATGAAGTACCGGTCGTGGGAAGCGAACAAGAGAGTGCCGGGAAAATCCCTGATGGCGCTCTCCAAAGCCTCCCTCGAAGCCACGTCCAGGTGGTTTGTCGGCTCGTCCAGGATGATGAGGTTCGCCTTGCTCATGACGAGCTTTGCAAGCATCAAACGGTTTCTCTCCCCACCCGATAGAACCTTGACAGGCTTTTCAACCTCATCTCCCGAGAAGAGGAACCTGCCCAGAAGGTCCCGGGCGTCCTGATACTCTAGTCCGAGGGACATGGCCTCCTGAAGGACGGTGTTCTCGTCACAAAGATCGTCAAGTCCCTGAGAGAAGTAGCCGGTAAGCACGTTTTGGCCGGTCTTGATCTCTCCTTCGTAGTCCATATCCAGACCAAGGACGCATCGAAGGAGAGTTGTCTTCCCGCAACCGTTGGGTCCGATGAGGGCGACGCGGTCTCCGCGCCTGACCTGCCAGGTAAAATCCCTCCACAGGGTCCTCCGGCCTTCGGGCTCGATGGGGAAAGCCTTCCCAAGGTCAGTGAGTTCGAGCACTTCATCCCCTGACTCCATCTCCATCTCGAAACGTATGCCCATGGCGCGCCTCGCCCGTTTCGGCTTCTCGATGATCTCCAGCCGCTCGAGCATCTTCTCACGGCTTTCGGCTTGCCGCTTTCTCGTGGGCGTCGCCTTCCATCTCTGGATGAACGCCTTGGTGCGCGCAATGAGAGCTTGCTGGCGCTCGTATTGTTCGGTCTGCAGCCGGAGTTCCATCTCCCGTTGGTTGAGGTAAGCGGAGTAATTTCCGGTGTAGACCCGGCCTTCGCCCCGATCCAGCTCCAAGACCTTGTTGGCAACCCGGTCAATGAAGTACCTGTCATGGCTGACAATTAAGACTGCTCCCGCGTAGTCTTTGAGAAAACCCTCAAGCCACTCCACTCCCGATAGGTCGAGGTGGTTGGTGGGCTCATCGAGTAGGAGTAGTTCGGGCCCAAGGAGCAACAGTTTGGCCAGGGCGAGCCTGATCTTCTCGCCTCCCGAGAGGACACCGGGCACCTTGGTGAGAGCGTCCTGGGTGAAACCCAGTCCCCCGAGGATAGCCTTTGCCTTGTGCTCGAGGTTGTACCCATCGAGGGCTTCAAACCGGGCCGTTACGCGGGCGTACTCATCCATCACCCGTTCCGGTGAACCCTGGTGTCCCGCCGAGGCCATCTCAGCCTCCAGGTCCCTCATCCGGTTGTAGAGGTTGACGATATCGCGCCTAGAGGAAAGGAGCTCATTTAGAACGGTGTCCTTGAACGTAGGGACATCTTGGGAGAGATATCCCCAACTCCTCTTGCCGATGACCGCGAATTCGCCTCCATCAGGCTCCATTTCGCGCGCAAGAACGCGAAGGAGAGTTGTCTTTCCCTCGCCGTTCCGGCCGATGACGCAGACTCTTTCGCCCTCTCCCACGGTAAGTGACACGTCTTTGAAGACCGTGTGGGCGCCAAAGTACTTGGTGAGGTTGTTTACGCTAAGAATGGTCATTGTCGAGTCCTCCTGCCTAAGCGATCAAGTGTTCGAGGTAAAAGGGCATAATGCGGCCAAAGACGCTAAACGCCGCTCTGCAGCCCCACACCTCTCGAACCCTTAATCATGAAGGAGAACCCCTTCCGCTAATGAGGAAATACCTACAGGCAACTATAGCATGTATCAAGGTGCATGGAAAGCGCACCCCGTAACCGGGTCAGTCTTCCGGCCACACGGTGATGGGCGGTTCGTAGATAGAGTTGATCATCGCGGCAAGGCCCGTCCCGGCGCGCAGGGCCTCCGCGTCAATGAGTTCTACGCTGAGGAATCTATCGAAAGAGCGAAGTCCCGGGATCCTGTCTGCCGCTTCGCGCGAAACCGCTTCGCACACCGCTTCTACCAGCGATTGCATCGCTGCCGTTTTGCGCGCTACGACCAAACCTAATCTGACAGGTTCTCCCGGGAACTCTTCACACCTGTTTTCCAGAAAGATGAGGGCTTTTTCTACTCCGCCTGCGACGTCGGCAATATCCCTCGACGCCTCTTTGGCCAGGGCATAGCGGAAGTACAGGTACGCCTCTAGTTTCCCACTCCGCACCTGATCCTCGACCCTACCTGAGTCGCCCGACCCGAGCCTCCGGGCAACGTACCCGAAAGCCCTGTCGACAACTCCGGCACCGTCGAACGATAGAGGGACATGCCGCCCGTCGCCCAATCAATCTCGCCCTCTCGCTTATATCTTTCCGGTGAGCTTCATCGCCTCAATGACTCGCGTGATGGAGAGGATGAAGGCAGCAGTCCTCAGGCTGCACTTCTCCTTCTGGGAAACCTCCCAGACATCGTTCAGGCAGTTGACCATCATGCTGTCCATCTTGTTTATGACCTCATCGAACGTCCAGGAAATGTGCTGGAAGTTCTGGACCCACTCGAAGTAGGAGACGGTCACGCCGCCGGCGTTGGCCAGGATGTCGGGGATCACCACGATGCCGCGCTCGGTCAATACCGCGTCGCCGTCGGCGGTGACAGGACCGTTGGCGCCCTCGGAGATGACCTTCGCCCTTACGCGCTTGGCGACTCCGGGATCGATCTGGTTCTCCATGGCGCAGGGGCAGAGGAGATCCACGTCGAGGGTGAGCAACTCATCGTTGGAGATCTTGGTGAGGCCGGGGGCCGAGAAGCCCTCAATCAAGTGGCCCTTGGAGGTAGCCGTGTACTTCATGAGGTCTTCTATGTTGATGCCATCCTTGCAGTAGTAGCCGCCCGAGATGTCTGAGACGGCGACCACCTTGACGCCCATCTTATAGAGCCTCGCGGCGGTCCACCCACCGACTTTGCCGAATCCCTGCACTGCCGCGGTGGCGTCCTTGGGCTCGATGCCGATCTTCTTCAGGGCCTCAACGCCGACTCTGGCTACTCCGTATCCGGTGGACTCGGTCCGCCCGAGGGAGCCGCCCATTGAGACGGGCTTGCCGGTGAGCAATGGGAGCATGCTCTCCCCCGCTATCTGGGTAGCCTCATCAACCATCCAGGCCATGATCTGGCCGTCGGTGTTGACGTCGGGGGCCGGGACGTCTACGGTCGGTCCGATGTTCGGCATGAGCTGCCTGATGAACGCCCGTGAGATGGCCTCCAGTTCCTGTCTGGTCATCTTGGTCGGGTCGCAGGAGATTCCTCCCTTGCCTCCCCCGTAAGGGACGTTCAGGAGCGAGCACTTCCAGGTCATGAGACCCGCGAGCGCTACAACCTCATCCATCTCAACAGTGGGGTGGTACCGAAGGCCGCCCTTGTACGGTCCGCGGGCGTTGTTGTGCTGGACACGATAGCCTCTGAACACCTTGGGTTTGCCGTTCTCGGTTCCGGGGATCTTGACCTCAATAATCCGGTCTGGCTCTTCGAGCATCTGGCGGACATGGTCATCAATCGCCATCTTCTTTGCTGCCTGGTCAAAGAACACCTTGACATTGTCTAGAAGTGACATATACCCATAACCCCTCCCTCATATGTCTTCCATCTGCAGGGTAACTCTCCCGGTATAATCAGCGCATAAGAGAGTGGTCGGGGAGCGTAAAGAAAACGTAATGATGGCCATGCCAAATGGGATCCAGTAGATCCAATAAAATCAGCTCTCGCGCATGTAGTAGCCTATGCCCGGCTTCGACAAGATCAGGCGAGGCTTGGCCGGGTCCGGCTCGATCTTGCGCCGGAGATTTGAGATGTAGTTGCGGAGGTATTGGTACTCATCCCTGAACTCGGGTCCCCAGACACGGCCCAGGATCTCCTCGTGGAGCAGGACTTTGCCTGCGTTCTGGGCCAAAAAAGTCAGTACGCCGTATTCGGTCTGGGTGAGGTTGACTTCCTTCCCACCCCGCCATACGCGCCTGCGAGTAAAGTCGATCTTCAGATCGTCCAGGACGAACGTGGATGTGCCCTGCGTAGACGCAGAAAGAGCGACCCGATTCAGGAGTGCCCGCACTCTCGCGTTGAGCTCGGGGCAGCTGAAGGGCTTCGTAACGTAGTCGTCGCCGCCGGCTTCAAACCCCTGAAGCTTGTCGGCCTCGCTGATCCTGCTGCTCAGGATAATGATTGGGAGGTTCGAGTGACTCCTTATGGCCCTCGCGACCTCGAAACCATTCATGTCTCCCGGGAGGACTATGTCGAGGATGACGAGAGCGGGCGTTCTCTCCTCGATGAGTTTGAGGCCGGACCGCCCGTCAGGAGCCGTGAGCGCGGTGTACCCTTCGCTTTCAAGGCTGAGCTTTATGAGCTTGGCCAGCTTGGGTTCGTCCTCGATGACCACAATCGTGTCCGAACTCACTCGTTGACCTCCTTTCCGAACGTCCGGTCTTTGGGACAAGGTATGGTGAAGTAGAAGGTTGATCCTTTCCCTACAACGCTTTCGGCCCATATATCCCCGCCGTGGGCGTTCACTATTTGCCTGGCGATAAGAAGTCCGAGACCGATCCCCTGGACCTCTCCCGTGCCCCCGCCTGTCACCCTGTAATGCCTCTCAAAGAGGCGGTTCAGGTGCTCGGGAGCGATCCCGCCGCCCTGGTCCGCTACAGAGAACAAGAATTCCTCGCCGGTCTTTTTGACTCTAAGGACGATGAGCGACCCCTCAGGGGAGTACTTGATCGCGTTGTCGAAAAGGTTTCTAAGTACCTGCTCCAGCCGGGTGGGGTCGGCGAAGATCTCCCTGGCCTCGGGGCTTATGTCGGTAAAAAAACGATGCTCCTTGGCGATGGCGGATTCCTCAAGCAAGACCCTCTTCACCAAGGGCGGCAGAAGGACCGGTTCCATCGAGAGACTTACCTGAGGCTCTACGGCCGATTCCAGGACAACGGAGACCAGTCTCTCCAACCTCTCACACTCTTCCAGGACGGTGCCCAGGTACTCATCCCACTCGGGGGTTCCCGGAGGATGCCTCCCTCCTGCCAGGAGCGAGACGTAACCCTTGATGCATGCGAGAGGGGTCCGAAAGTCATGTGACAAGGCTCCAACCGCATCGGCCAGTTCTCTTTCCCTAACTCTCGTAACCGCGTACTGAACACTCAGGCGCTTGGCGAACATCCTGAGGATTTGACCCATAACTCTTCTGAACACTTCGTCCCTGTTCCCGGAGCCGTCGCCTGCACCCGGGCGCGCCCTGAGATAGGCCACTAAGGAGACGGGGACGCCCTCGCGGGTACCGATAAGCTCAACCCTGTCATCGTCCCGGTTCTCTGCGCCTTCGGCTGTGGCCCGGCTACCACTATCTGTGGCTCCGGCGGCGTCCTTGGTCCCTGCGGCTACGGCAGCGCAGTCCGCAACTGATGCCATCTCACCTGCTCTAACCTGGATATCGGAACCGTCGGCCGCCCGTCCTCTCAGACAGAAAAAGGATAGCCAGTCTTGACGGTCGGCGATTTCCTGCAGTCGTGCCAGTGACCGGTCAAGATCGGGCTCCATCAGCGCTATCGATGCTTCCGCCAGAAACTGAACTGCCGCTTCCCAGTCCACCCAACCGCTCCTTAGGCATACTTGTCCACCTATCAGTATAAAGCCTCCGCGGCCGGATGACTATCCGGGAACACCGTGCGACTATAGTATCCAGGCAATCCTTGCACTGCTTCCGGCTACGCAAGCCCCTACTCGAACTTGACCCTGGCCACGCCCACCGTGAAGAAAAGCGCCCCAAACCCAAGGAGGATCAGGATGTTGGGCACCACGCTCTGGAGATCCGCGCCCCCGTACACCAAGCCGGTCATGGCGCTCATGGCCCAAGCTTGCGGAGTGAACTTGGCGACGGTCTGCATGAAGGGGGGTACCAGTTCCAGCGGCCAATAGCACCCACCCAGCATACAACTGGCCACGATCACAATAGGGGAAAGGGCCTGTAGCTGGGGCAGGGTCTTCACCATCGTTGAAAGCATTATGCCCAGCCCGGTCACTACCAGGAGGAAGATCGCAAGGACAAGGATGAACGCGAAGGGGTTGGGACCGTAGTCCATGTCCCTGAGATACCGGCCGGACAGGAGCAGCACCCCCAGCTGGAAGACTCCCACGGCGTAAGCGCCGAGGATCTTGCCGCCTACGATGCCTCCCCTTGATACGGGAGCCGCCATAAGCCTGATCCAGGTGCCGTCTTGCCTTTCCTTAAGGATATCGCCTGACGCGAATATCACCGTGAACATGGTGAACATCAGGTATGTCCCTAGCGTCGGCACGCCTATCGCGTCATCTTGCTGCCTACCCTCACCCTCCGCCAGACCTGCCACCTCGACAGTGAGAGCGGGACGCCTGGTGAACTCGTCCACAACTTGCCGCACCAGCGCGTCCGCCTGTACGGGAAGAGGTTGGGGTGAGAGCGCTGCCAGGTCCAGCGCCAAGCCCTTCACCTCGCCGGCCAAGAGGTACTCGGTAACCTTCCTCTCAAGGGTTTTCCCGAAAACCGCAGATAAACCGGAACTCGACGAAAGGCTCAAGACATCCACCTTGAGCGGCTCTTGAGAAGAAAGGCTCGTCTCAAACCCCCGCGGTATGACGATACCGGCCGACACCTTTCCTTCTCTAACCGATGAGTATAGGTCTCCTTCCGGAAGCACCACTGCGTCGCAAACCCCGGAGTCCCGGAGGGATTGGATCATGGACGAGCTGAGGTCTGAGTTGTCCAAGTCGGTCACTGCCACAGACACCTTGGACTCGGAAGCCATGCTCCCGAAAACCGAACCGAACACCATGGTGAAAACCAAAGCAATGCCGAGCATAACCACAAGAAAACCTGGTTCCTTGCCGGTCTTGCGTAGAGACAGCCCTGCAACGATGAGCGCGGTCTTCATGGTAACCCCCCTCATTCCAGGCGCAGTCGCCAGATGCCCACTACCAGGTAAGCCAGCCCCATGGCGGCAAGGATAGCGGCCTGCCGGGATGCGGCGGTCCAGGCCTGTCCCTGCATGAGGAGCAAGTATCCATCCAGTCCCCACCGGGTGATGGTCAGCCTGCTGATAGTGTCCAGCACGGGAGGGAACAAGTAGAAAGGGTACTGGCACCCTCCAAGAAACGCCATGATTTGAATGCCGAAATTCTGAAGAGCGTCCGCCATCCGTTCGGTCCTTGCCACGGCGGCTACGAACATAGAGAAGCCTGTGGCGGCCAGGGCAAGAGAGGCGGTGACAAGAAAGACTCCACGCAAGTCGCCCCACTGAGTCCGGTAGGCCAGCGAAGTAAAGGCCACCAAGACAACGAGCTGCAAGAAGGCGATGAGGTAGGTAGCCAGGGTCTTCCCCACCACGATATCCGTACGTGTTGCCTTCGTAGTGAAAAGCCTGGACATGGTCTTTTGGTTCTTCTCCTCGATGATGGACTTGGCGCCCAGCATGCCTCCGAACAAAACGAACATCACACTCATGGAAGCGGTATAGTACTGCTTGGCCGTAATCCATGTGGACTTCTCTTCGGTCACGGAAAAAAGCCCCGACGCGCGCATCGTCGCCGAAACGATCCTCTCCTGGACCTTCTGTACGAAGCCGCCCGTTGTCGGGGAGCCGCCCACATTGCCCGGGGCCCCGGAGGCAGGCGTCCCGAGGAGCGGCCAAAGATTCCGCATGGCGGCAGACACCGCCGAATACTGCCCGGTGTAGGACCGGACTATGCTTGCCACGACCTGGCCGCTCACGGCCCTCTCGGGGTCGGTAATGACCTTGAAACTCTTGGTATCGTGAGAAGCGAAGTCTGACGCGCCTTCAGGGATGATGACGGCAGCGGCCACTTCTCCTGTCCTTATGAGATCAACCGCGTCTTCTTCACGGGCGGCCGGCACCGTCTTCAGGATGTCCGCGATAGATTCATGGCCGAGGACCTGCAGAAATTCGGCCGAAGCCTGCCCCCGGTCAAGGTCAACGAGGGCCACGTTTATCAGGCCGATGCCCCCGGCCCCTTCGAACAAGCCGCCTAGAGCCGCGCCCAAGATGACGATCAGGATGATAGGCATGGCGATTATGATCGCCAGGGCCTTGTAATCCCGAGCAATCGTCTTAACGTCTTTGAGGGCTATCTCAATGGCCCGCATTCGCCCCACCCCCTAGTCTCTCAGAGCGCGCCCGGTAAGCTTCAGAAACACGCTCTCAAGGTTGGGTTCGTCTATGTTGACCGAGCGGACTTTGGCTCCCGAGCGGGACACTGCTTCGAGGATGGACACCACTTTCTCGTGGCCGTTTTGGACGAGCGCAGTGATTGCGTTGTCAACCTTCTTCGCTTGGAGAACTCCCGGAAAATTTCCTATCTCTTCCACCAGGGAGTCCGGAGCATCGCTGAGGACCAGTTCCACCGAGTCAGCATCGCCAACCGTGGTCCTGAGCTCCTCCAAGGTGCCTTCAGCGATGATCTTTCCGCGGTCCATAATGGCGATCCGGGAACAGAGATACTCGACTTCCTCCATGTAATGACTTGTGTAGAGCACCGTGATGCCTTCCCTATTCAGGTTCAGGACCGTCTCAAGGATGTGGTTGCGGGATTGGGGGTCGATGCCCACCGTCGGCTCATCCATAATGAGAAACTCAGGCTTGTGAAGGAGGGCGGCGGCGATGTTGATACGTCTTTTCATTCCGCCCGAATAGGTGTCGATACGGTGGTTTGCCCGGTCCTTAAGTCCGGCGTACTCAAGGGCTTCCTCCACTCGCTCCCTGAGGACGGCGCCCGACAAAGAATACATCCTCCCCCAGAAATAGAGGTTCTCGCGGGCCGTCAATGTAGGATACAAGGAGACGTCCTGCGGCACCAGGCCCAGGACTTCTTTGATCTTATGTGGAGTCTTGGTGACGTCTTGGCCGTGCAAGAGAAGGGTTCCCGATGTCGGGTCACGAGACCGGCTATCATCGAGATGGTTGTCGACTTGCCGGCGCCGTTGGGCCCCAGGAGGCCGAAGACCTCGCCCTTATCAACACGGAAATCAATGTCATGAACCGCGACCAGCTCCTTGTACTCCTTACGTAGCCCTCTTACCTCAATCAGGCTCATCGGAACTCCCCCTCCGTTTCCGGATCCAACCTACACGGTGAGTCCTACGAAATCGACCCGCTTTGGTATGTTCGAGACGCGCCGGAGAGAAAACTTCAGTTTCTCTTGAGACTACTTATGTCAACTAGACGCTGCGCAAGCATATCATGAACCGGGTGATCGCTATGAAACAGCACGAGAGCCAATGCCAAGGACAATTTGAGAGTGAACGCGAGGACCGCTGCACGGTATGTCGCTTTAGGGGACACCTTTCCAAGGTGACAAGAGCCTTCAAGATGCTTAGCGGATATACTCAGGCCGTCCAGAGGGCAACCGATGAGACCACCCTCCTGAAAGAGGCCTGCAAGATCATAGTGGAAGCGGGAGGATACATGCTGGCTTGGGTAGGCTACGCCGCCTGCGACCCGGAGAAGTCGGTAAAGCCCGTGGCGGTAGCCGGAAATGGAGTGGACTACGCAGCCGGGATCCGGCTCAGTTGGGGTGACAATCCCCTTGGCCAAGGGCCCACAGGCACGGCCATAAGGACGGGCGAACCTGCGGTCTCCCGCGATATCTACACGAGCCCGTTTTTCACGCCCTGGAGAGAGGCAGCAGCCAAACTCGGGTACGTTTCGTCCATCTCGCTCCCGCTCATATGCGATGACGCGATCATAGGCGCTCTAAACGTCTATTCGGGAGACCCGGAGGCGTTCGACGACGATGAGATCGATCTCTTGTCGGAGATAGCGTCGGTCATGTCCTTCGGCATAGTGGCCATCAGGATGAGGGCCGAACGGATCCGCGCTCAAGAGGAAGTATTCCGTTCCTGGCGGACCCTTCGCGTCACGCTGGACGGGATAGTCAAAGCGATGGCCACGGTGACCGAACTCAGGGACCCGTATACCGCCGGCCACCAAGAGCGCGTCGGGCTTCTCGCCCAGGCCATAGCCGCCGAGCTGGGCTTGTCGTCCCACTGTGTTGACGGAGTGGGAATAGCAGGCAGGGTCCACGATTTGGGCAAGGTCTACGTCCCCATCCAGATACTGAGCAAGCCGTCTCTCCTTACGCCGGTGGAATACAGCCTCGTGAAGGTGCACAGCGAGGCGGGGTACGAAGTCCTGAAGAACATCGAGTTTCCGTGGCCGGTCTCGCAAGCCGTCCTGCAGCACCATGAGAGAATGGACGGGTCCGGTTACCCCATGGGGCTGTCAGGGGAGGAAATCCTTCTTCAAGCCCGGATAATCGCTGTGGCGGACACGGTTGAGGCCATGTCCAACGCCAGACCGTACCGCCCCGCGCCGGGCATTGAGGCGGCCCTCTCCGAGATCTCCGACAAGGCGCGAACCGGTTATGATCCGGATGTAGCCGAAGCCTGTGTGCGGCTCTTCAGGGAACGTCGATTCCGCTTCTCCTAGATTTCGGCCTTTATCTCCTCCAGAAAACGTCCATATACGGGAGCATCCATAGACGGGAGCACCGGTCTCCAAGACTCCTAAGACCTGGCTCTCATGACCTCCGGGCTGATGGCGCCGGCGGCGCACAGCGCGTCAAGTGACTGCTCCATGGTCACCATTCCGGCGGCACGTCGGGCGATGACGCTTTGCAGGCGATGGATCTCGCCGGAGCGGATGATGCCCCTTACTTCCTGAGTGGCCGCCAGGACTTCACAGGCGGCTGCCCTGCCTGCTCCCGAGGCCCTGGGAAGGAGCTGTTGCGCTATGATGCCCTCAAGTACCTCCGATATCTGGGCGCGGACTTGCCGTTGGTACTCGGAAGGAAAGAGGTCCGTAAGCCGGTTGACGGCCCCGGGCGCCCTCGGGGCATGCACCGTGGCGAGCACCAAGTGACCGGTCTCGGCCGCTGACAGGGCGGTGGCGGCCGTCTCATGGTCGCGTAGTTCTCCTATGACGATCACATCGGGGTCCTCTCGAAGGGCTGCCCTCACCCCATCCGCGAACGAAGGCGTGTCGGATCCTATCTCACGCTGGTTGACGAGACCTTTGCCGTGCTTGTGCAGGAATTCTACAGGATCCTCCAGTGTGATTATGTGGTAGGGTCGCGTACTGCTTATCTCGGCCACGATGCCGGCGAGCGTCGAGGACTTCCCCGAGCCGGTGGCTCCGGCGACCAGGACAAGACCGTTCCGCAGAGCAGCGAACTCGTAGACTACGGGAGGCAGTCCGAGGTCGCTGAGGCGGGGGACTTCGCCTCTTAGGATCCGGATGGTCATGGCCGTAGAGCCCCTCTGCCTGAAGGCATTCACACGGAAACGACCTGTACCGGGGATGCTGTAGGAGAAATCCACTTGGCCTGTGGCCCGAAACCTTTGAAGCCTGTCGGGGGGGCAAAACGATCCGAGAAGCCTGTCGGTCTCACTCGCCGAGAGCGATGGTAACGGCATCCGCACCAGTTCGCCATGTACTCTCGCCGCGGGAGGTGACTCCACCGTTATGTGAATGTCCGAGGCGCCCTGCCTGCAGGCGGCAGCACAGATCTGCGCTATATCCATGAGCCCAGAGCCTCCCTCCGTCAAGCCAGAGTATGCTTCCGGCTCAGGAGGGGTCACAAGCAGGTGCTACCTGGACGTCCTAGACGTCGCGCTCCGGCTCTCCTTCCTGAACGACAGGCGCTGCCTCTTCTGGCTTCCGGGTCACGGCACGGGTCCTCCAACGTCCTGAGAGGAAGTACAAGTAGTTGAGGCCTGCCCCAATGGCGGGAGAGATGGCCAAGCCCAGCCATATCCCCCTGCTCCCCATAGTCTTCGAGAAGCGCATCGCCAGAGGTATCCTGACGCACCACAACGTGACGATGGAGATAAGCATTGACGGGACCGTGTCCCCCGCCCCCCGAAGTATCCCTGACAACATGAACATGAGAGCGTACGGGATATAGGCGAAAGCAAGGACCCTCAGATATCCGATGCCTTCCTTGAGTACCTCAGGATCGCTCGTGAAAGTACTGAGGAGAGGTACGGGAAAAACGAGGGCCACAAGGCTCACCACGCTTGTGATGCCCACGGTCATGAGGATGCTCCATCGAACAACCTCCTTGACCCTCTCGAACTTCCGGGCGCCCAGGTTCTGGCCTACCAGAGCGGTAACGGCCAAGCCCATGGTCATGGCAGGCATGAAAGCGAATTGATCCAGCCGTCCGCCTACTCCGAAGGCCGCGGTGACCGTTGAGCCGAACGTGTTCACCAGTGACGTCATGGTCAGCATCCCGAGAGACACGATGACTTGCTGGACTCCTGCGGGAAGCCCGATCCCAAAAGTGAGACGTACCAGCCGAAAATCCACTCGCCAGTCCTCGCGGTTCCGCGTCAGATAGCCGAGTCTCATCATGTGGCGGATTCCCAGAGCCCCCGAGAACGCCTGGGCGATGATTGTCGCCAGGGCTGCTCCCGAGACGCCCATGTAGGGAAACGGTCCGATCCCGAAGATGAGCAAGGGGTCCAGTATGATGTTTAGGACCGTTGCGTAGGCGAGGAACTTGAGCGGCGTCCGCGAGTCGCCCAAACCTCGCATTACGGCAGAAACCAGGTTGTAGACAAAGGTGGCGAACACGCCGCCCAGGATTATGCCCAGGTAATCGGCGGCCCAATCCATGATCTCAGCAGGGGTATTGATAAGGGCAAGGAGCTCACGCCTGAAGATGACGCCCAACGCGCTGCTCAGCCCTCCCACGACCAAGGTCAGCAGTAGGGAGTTTGCTATGGATTTCCTGACCATGGCCGTGTCTCTGGCTCCCGAATACTGGGCCACCAGCGTGGTCGTGGCCATGCCTATCCCCATGGCCAACGCCACAACGGCGAATATGATGGGGAAACTGACAGAGACGGACGCCAACCCTTCCTTGCCGAGGTAGCGGCCGACCCAGATGCTGTCCACAGTGTTGTATAGGGCCTGCAAGACGTTCCCCAGAAACATGGGAAGCGAAAACGCGATGAGGTGCCTGGGTATGCTGCCTTGGGTAAAATCCTGTCTCGAGCTTCCTTGTGTCGCCAGTATAAGCACCCCTTCTCCGCGGCGGCCCAGCCCCCATGGCAGTCTGCCCTTGTGGCAGTCTGCCTCGATGGCCGGCTTTCTCCTTGGCGGCCTGCCGATTGCCCCCTTCGGGATCCGGACGTCCCTGATTCTACACGCACCGGAGGACGGGTTCAACCAAACGTACCGGTCAGGTTATGCGACACACCGGCCTATGCCCATCACGCGTGCGCCCACGGTCCGCCACTTCTGGAATGGTGCATTTTCTCCAGGTTGTCTGCAGGCATGCGGACAAAATGCATAATGCCACTCCGAGATGGTGCATTTCCTGCACGTTCACGGCTGCTGATGGCGGGGATAAGGTGCGTAGGTGGACAGCCTCAGGTGGCGCAAAGAAGAGGACAGCCTGACGGCTGCCCAGTCCCCTCTCTGTTTCCGCCTTGTCTACTAGCAGACGCCGCAGAACATGCCAAGAACCAGGAGGATCAGTATAAGGAACAACACGAACGCCCAGCTGCTGCCGCCACGGAAGCCTCCCATGGAGGAACCCTCCTTTCAAAGTACGCTGCGACATATTATGTTGACATGCATGACGGAGTTACTTGGGTCCCGAAACCCTTCATTCGGGAATGAAGGCACCGAAACCGTGCTCCGGGCGACATGGCAGCGATCAATCAAGAGCCGGTGGTTTCCGGAAAGGCGTGGCCTCCTCAAGGGCGTAGGCCATCGCCAGCAAAAGAGGTTCCGACCAAGCCTTGGAGGTGAAAGTGATGGCCACCGGGCGGAAGTCGGACGTCACCCCGACGGGAACCGTTATCGCCGGGTAACCGGACTTCGCCGACAGCGTTGTACATCCAATGCCGGGATACACAAGGGCGTCCAGGTCGTACTTGCCAAGGAGATAGTCTATCCCTTCTTCCCTAGACAGGCGGTCATCCTCGGCCCGCAACCTGATGTACTCGGGTTCGGTCAGCGTGCCGCTAGTCGCTTCCGCCGCCAAGAACGTGGTCTGGCCGTACCGGAGCATCTCGTAGGGCCTCTGTCTGTTGAACTCGATGAGTTCCTTAAGTGAGTGGACCGGTACGTGGGGTGCCAACCCGGAGAGATAGGCATTGATGGCCGGCTTGAATTCGTAGGTCAGGCTCCTTGAGGCCCAGCCCTTTGGTCGATCGGAGCTCATATCGACCACGGTTGCCCCGAGGTCTTTGAGTGCCTCCTCGGCCGCCTCCACAAGCGCGGCCCTTTCCTTGTCAAGCCTGCCGTAATCGTCTCTAGGGATCCCAATACGTTTGCCCTTCAGGCCGTCTCTATCCAGGAATCGCGTATAGTCCTTATGGTAGAAACCCTCTGAGCGCCAAGTTGCCGGATCCCTCTCATCAGGCCCGGCGAGGGCGCCGAGCAAGATCGCCGCGTCCTCTACGCACCTTGTCATCGGACCCGGCGTGTCCTGCACAGGGGATATGGGGATTACGCCGGAGCGGCTGATAAGGCCCACGGTCGGTTTCACTCCGACTAGACCGTTACTGGCAGAAGGGCTGAGGATCGATCCATGCGTCTCGGTGCCGACGCCGGCAGCGACCAGGCTCGCGGCAACCGCCGCCCCTGACCCCGATGAGGAACCGCCGACGTCCAGTCTCCCCGGACCGTAGGGGTTCAGGACCTGTCCTCCCCGGGAACTGTATCCGTTGGGCATGCCTTGAGTCATGAAATTCGCCCACTCGGTCATGTTGCTCTTGCCGAGTATGACCGCGCCTGCCTCTCTGAGTCTCTCTGCAACGAATGAGTCCTTTGAGGCGAAGGAGTCGGCCAACGCCAAAGACCCTGCGCTTGTGTGCATCTTGTCCGCCGTGTCGATGTTGTCCTTCAAGACGACAGGTATCCCGTGAAGGGGGCCGCGGGGACCTCTTCGTGCCCGCTCAAGGTCCATGGCCTCCGCGATGAACATGGCATCAGGGTTGACCTCGAGGAATGAGTTGAGGCACGGCCCCGCCTTATCGTATCTGGCGATCCTGTCGAGGTAAGCCTTCACAAGCTCCCGGGAAGCAGTCTCGCCTCTGGACATCCTCCGCTGTAGATCCTTGATAGTGGCTTCCGATACATCCGGCAAATCGTGATTTTGGCCCATATTCACGCCTCCCCCGGCAAAGACTTTGGCCCGTTTCCAAGAGGCGCCGGCTGCTCTGGGCGGTCGCGGAAGAGCGCCGGCCGCTCAGACCGCCTCGGAAGGGCACCTGCTTCTCCGGGCGCCCGGAGACACTCCGTCTCCTAGTTCCTCCAATGAGACCCTTCATCCTTCCGGGTCTTCAACTTCCCACGCCTTCGACTTCCCGGGGCCTTCAACTTTCAGATCTTCGATCTTCATCATTGCGGATGTTCAACTTGCCGAATTTTGAGCCTTCCAGATCCTGAGGCATCCGGACAATGTCCCAAAACCCGCTCATCTTCCTCTCGCGACTCCTCAATCGCTTTCATGCGGTCAACGCGCCTACTCGTTGGGCGGAACTTCCTCCCTGTCCGCGAACTGCGGTCCTGGCCGGCCCGGCTTTTCTCTGCGTCCCTCAAGACTTTGACATATGCGGCGAACCTCTCCCCGGATAGATCCCCCGCTTCTATCGCGGCCCTCACAGCGCACCCGGGCTCGCCTCTATGGGAACAGTCGCTGAACTGACAGCCCCGGGCGATCTCCTCGATGTCGGCGAACTCCGACTTCACCGTTTCGTCCTCAAGGTTCCAAAACCCGATCGCCCGGAGCCCGGGAAGGTCGGCAACATAGCCTCCCCCAACGTCGATGAGGGACGAATATGTCGTTGAATGCCTTCCCTTATTGGTAGACTCGCTAATCGTGAGGGTCTTGGCTTCGAGGTCGGGACACATGCTCTTCAGAATGCTCGTCTTACCTACGCCCGAGGGTCCTGTGAACACCGATGTCTTCCCGGAGATGAGAGCGTGCAGTCCGGGAATGCCCTCTCCGGTGACGGCGCTTGTGAGGACTACCCGGACACCCCGGTTCTCGAGATTTGATCTTATCTCCTGGACCTTCTCCCGGTGCTCCCGGTCTGAAGCCACCTGGTCGATCTTGTTGATGCAGACGGCGCTCTCGATGCCCGCTTGAGCGGCGAGAAGGAGGTACCGGTCAATGGTGCCCTGTTTGAGCGGCGGAGCCACCGCCGCGACCACCGCAACCACAAGGTCCACGTTCACTGCCAGGGTCTTCTTGAGTAGCGTGGTCCCGGGCCACGGGGGCGGCGCTAACCGGAAAAGGGTCGTTCTCCGGGGGAGAAGCGACTCGATCAGTGCGGTCCCGCTGGTGTTCATCCCGGCGACAACCCCTGCCCGGGGCACCAAATGGCTGACGAGAACTTCCTCGCCTATATAGACGGCGTCCTGCTCTCGCTCCAAGCGGGCGCGCAGCTTGCCGCGCAGCCTGCAGGCCCACACGGAGCCGCGGCCGACCTCGTGGCCACTCTCACCGGCTCTGGTCTCGGTCCTGGCAAGGTAGAGTCCCGGCCCCGTACGGACGATCACTGCGCGACACAGTGAGTTCTTATCTTCTCGGGGCCTATCTTGAGGCCTCCGTTGAAGCCTCTCCCGAAGCGTCTCCTGCAATGTGGTATTCCTCCCAGTCATTCTGAACTCTGGGCTCTGTCCTGAAAGCTCGGCGCAGGGGTGCTCTTCCCTGACATAACGGACAGACTACGGTTTTCCACAAGGCACAACCCGAGTTCTCCTGACCGGGTAGGGTATCTCCCAACGGTCGCGGCGTGACGCCGGATCTAGAAGCATCTATCCCCGAAGGACTTAGGTAGAGGAACGGGGGTTGTGCCTGTGTCCTTCAATAGTAGCGCTATATGCCACATGCACTCCCCCCTTTCGGTAATCCCAACTCTCAGTATTGTGGTAAGGTCTTTAGCCGTACTACGGCTCCTCAACTATATGCGGGCGACAGTTGAGTGTCAATTCCATCGCTTCGAGTCCATTCCTTCGCGCTTGGGCGCGTCCCGCCACCTGGCGTGTGACAGCGAGTCGATGATAAGCACGTCCCATTGCTTCGCGCATGCGCGCGTCCCGCCCCTCCGGAATGGTACATTTTCTGCCGGTTCACCGAAGTCCATGACGTAACGTGCTTACTGCGCCGGTCACTTCCGCCACTTCTTCCCCACAGGATATATGTCCTCGGGGATATTCTCGTAGTGGAGAAGACTTAGGTCAGACGGTCCCTGACCGGGAACGCTGGTACGGATGTCCACTTTGGCGACGCTGTCCCAGTAAGCCCGGTGGTGGACCCTGTCTTTCAGCACGATGATGTCGAGTTTCGTGTAATCGATACCGGCCGCGGTGAAACCAGCCGAGTCGTTTGCGCCGCGCATTCGCTGGGACACCACAACATGGCGGTTGTCTCCGAGATCGATCGTGGCGATGAACGCGTCCCTGACGGTGGCGCCCTTACCCATGGGCCCAATCAGCTTGTAGATTGGCCTGCCCATGAAAGAAACCTTGCCGGTTACCTCAACGGGCTCGCCAGAGTTCTCGTCGTACCAGCCACCTATCTTGACGGTAACGGTATCCCCCACCTTGGCGTTCTCTTCAAGCCAAGCGGCGGCCTTTGGGTCCGTGATGCCCGGAATACCCCAGTTCTTGGCCCCTTGTCTAAGAAGCTCTTTGAGCATATGGGTGCTGTCACCGATCCGGTCGGCACCGTCGGCTATCACTACCGGGCCCTTCCCTTCGGCTGCCAGCTGCATAGCCATCTTGGTGGCCTCTTCCGCGCCGGGAAGGGGCTCCGCGAAGGATTCACGGAGGCTCCATGCGAAATCCGACATATCCTGGGCTATTTCCTCTGCCAAGGCCCGGTCGTTGTTGGTGACGACGAAGACTGACATCCCTGCGTCCACAACATCCGCATAGGCGTAACCCGGCGCCACGGAAACACAGTACACGCCCGGTTTCTTCTCCCACTCGCGACAGCGGTCGTAGATGTCTTTCATCGGATGATATTCCGAAGCCTGATAGATGCTTGCGGAGATGATGCCCGGCCTTCTGCAGGCCATAGCCGGCTTGAAGTTGCCTCTCACGGTCTCAACCATGCACCTGGCGGCTATCTCGCCGGTCTCTTGGGAGTCCACGTGGGGATACGTCTTGAGGATGAATACGGCGTCGGCGGCATCCGCCATCTCTTGATCCTCGTTGGCGTGTAGGTCCAACGTCACCATGATTGGGATGTCGCCCACGGCCTTCCTGACTCTCCGAACTAGCTCTGCTTCGGGACGGGGGACCCCGGTTACGGCCATGGCGCCGTGGAGGGCCAGGAGGACTCCATCCAGACGGCCTGCGGCCTTGAGCGCGTCCGCTATCTCATAAGAATATTTGTCAAAGCACTCCGTCGTAAGCCAGCTGGAGAACCCGCCCGGACCTTTGTTTGCGGCCACGGTGGGGACGATTTCAGCGCCTTCCGCCTCCAACACACGCATGAAGCCGTTTATGTAGTTAGGGATCCCGCGGCTTCTCTCAAGGATCGCTTGACCTCTCACCGTACCTTACTCGAATCTCTCTACTGTCGTAGGTTCTTTGCAGAAAGTGCACGTCTCGTCCGAAAACCCTGCTATGGCAATTCTCACTGAAAGCACCTCCCGGAGTCAGTATTCGGAAACCGGGGGGTCGAGTCCTCTCGGACTCACGTCCCGGTGGATGGTTCGAAAGGACAACTTCGGTACACTCCGGGGGTGCCCGCCAAGCCGAAGCTCAGATTGCCACGTGGAGTTAAGAAGCCGCCGAGGGCAGCCTCGCGGCCTCACCGAAACCGAGTGGATGAGACCCGGGATTGCCCTCAGGCGTCCTCTTCTTCGTTGGCGTTTCCGCCTGCATATCCGCCTTCTTCTCGCTGTTCTTCTCGCTATTCGTCTCGCTGGTCCGTCTTTGGCGCTGTCCGCCGGTTAGCGAACGGCCAACCTGGTTAGCGATTCTCGACCCTCTCGGCCGCTGAATCCCTAAACAGTAGACGGATGAGTTGGTAAAGGGCCGCCAACCCGACCAGCGAGTAAACAACACGCTCGGCCGCGGTCCCCTCACCAAAGATTGAGGAGACGAGGTTAAAGCCCATAAATCCGATGAGGCCCCAATTCAGTCCCCCGATGATGGTGAGTATCGCGGCGATCCAGTCCACAGCTGACATCCTCATGCTTTCTCACTCGCTTTCTGGAAGATGGCATCTCATGGTTCCGCAGGTAGTTTGTTAAGGTTAGGCCCGAATGATGCAAGGACCCGTCGAAGCCGGGACAGAGTCTATTCAGATCAGGCCGTCAGGTGGGGCAAGAAGTGGCCGAGGAACCGGTGTCCGGGGAACCATGGTGTGAAAGTGTATGCGCTAAGACATGAGTTCGGGGAGCCCGTTTCGCGGACTCCCGGTGCATGAGCTCGAAAGACTACGGAGGCCTGGAGAGGAGCCGGGGTCTCTATTCTACGTCTCTATTCTATGTCTCTGTTCTATATTGACGATCTACTGCTACTGCTGCAGAGCCAATTCCTCGCTAGCGGCACCCGCCGGGTCGGCATCGATCTTCACCAGCCTTGCGTAGAGGCCACCTTTCTCCAGGAGTTCCTCGTGCCGGCCTTCCTCGACGATCTCTCCCTCGCTCAAGACGACGATCTTGTCGGCGTTCCGGATGGTCGACAGCCTGTGAGCGATAACCACCGTAGTACGGCCCTCCATCAGGCGGCGCAACGCCGAGGCGATCTTCGCCTCGGTCTCTGTGTCGACCGACGATGTAGCCTCGTCGAGGATAAGGATGGGGGCGTCGTAGAGGAGAGCCCTGGCGATGGCCAGCCTCTGCTTCTGCCCACCCGACAGGCGGACTCCCCGCTCGCCAATGTGGGTGTCGTACCCGTGGGGCATCTCCCTGATAAACTCGTCGGCCCCGGCCACTCTAGCGGCTTCCTCTATCTCCTGCCTGGAAGCGTGGGGGCTCCCGTAGGCTATGTTCTCCGCCACGGTACCGTTGAACAAGAAGACATCCTGCAAGACCATGCTGATGTTCCTGCGGAGCGACGCGAGCTTTACGTTCCTTACATCGACACCGTCT